>JAUWZM010000057.1 GCA_030615365.1 Candidatus Aerophobota bacterium
AGAGGATCAGATTGGATCATCAACGCACTCATTCTCATAGAATTGAAGCCCCACATTAGTCATCTTTTTGTAGACAGGGCCCTGAGGGGAAAGGATCTTACTATAGATGCAACTTCAACCTCTCCTGTCCCCCTGCATACACTCAAGCTGTACTTTAAAGGAGAGGAAGATTCCTCCTACAGGATGGTTGCTATGCACGAAAAAGAGAACCTTATCTACTCTGCAACCATACCTGCTATCAATCTTAGCGGTGATAGCATTGAGTACTTTATCAGGGCAGAGGATACCCAGGG
The DNA here is from genome assembly GCA_030615365.1 of Candidatus Aerophobota bacterium. The sequence continues at coordinate 294 of JAUWZM010000057.1, forward strand.
TAATGTCTCTTTTTCGCCCCGGACAGGGCAAAAGACTCCCTTTTGCGCCAGAGTGCATGATGAATACAAAACTCCCAGGATCATCAGGCACGAGAGGGTCCTCTCCTGCAGATCAACCCAGCCCCTACCTCTAAAAGTAGAAGTCGATGATAATTTGAAGGTTCTGGATGTAAGGGTATATTACAGAGAGGTTAACCAGGAGAAAAGATTCAGGGTTAAATCCATGAGGCACACAAAACAGGGAAAGTACACTGCTGTTATACCGGTCCCTGAGCTGGATCCCCTTTATGATATGATGTACTATTTTGAGGTGGTTGACAGGTTTGGAGATGGTAGCTTTTATCCTGATCCTTTCTCAGGAGGAAGGTATTTTGTGGTCAGGGTGAGAAGGGAATCCGAAGAAGGTAATGCACTATGAGGAGAGGGATACATGAACCATAGACAAAGAATTTTAACTGCCTTGAACAACTCCGAACCCGATAGGGTGCCCATCTTTGAGTTGCTCATAGACAGCACAATTCTCATTAAAATAGCTGAGCTCTTATCTGGAGCGTCAAGTGTAACAAAAAATAAGGGAGGTTTACTATTATGAGAACATTTAGATATTTTCTTCCTGCAAATGATCTTGTATTCGGAAAAGGTACGATAGAGTGTGTAGGAGCTGAGATAAGAAAGATCGGAAAGAAAGTAATGTTGGTGACCGGTAAGAGAAGTATGGAAAAGATTGGTTTCTTACAGAAAATCATTGCCCTCTTGAAAAAAGAAGACCTTGAAGTAATTCATTATGGACAGGTAGAGCCAAATCCGACAATAGAACTGGTTGATAGAGGAGCGAAGGAGGCAATCAAGAAGGAATGTGAGGTTATAGTAGGCCTGGGGGGAGGATCAGCTATGGATACAGCAAAGGGCATTGCTGTTGTTGCTGGCCATAGCAAAGATGGGGAAATCTCCATTTGGGACTTTGCGGGAGTACAGGAGAGGCCCCTTCCGATAACATCAAAAACCTTACCTATAGTAGCAATTACGTCCACTTCTGGTACAGGGAGCCATGTGAGCAGGTTCGCTGTGGTCACTAATAAAATAACAAGAGAGAAGATTGGCATAATGAGCCCCTTTATCTGCCCCGGACTCTGTATTGTGGATATAGACATACTATCCTGCATGCCTTCTTTTTTAACTGCTAGAACAGGATTTGATGCACTAAGCCATGTGTTGGAATGCTTTATTTCAAAAAAAGCGAATCCTGTTACTGATATCTTCTGTTTGAAAGCGATGGAACTCATCTTTACCTATTTGCCCCAAGCTTGTGCTAATGATGAAAAATCACGAGAAGCCATGGCTATAGCAGATACACTTGCTGGATGGGCCCTTGTTACATCAAGGCCTGTGCTCCCTCACGCCCTGAGTCATCCGGTGAGTGCTTTTTACCCCACCGTAGACCACGGTGCAGTCTTAGCTGCGTTAACCCCCGAGATTATGCGATTTAACATCGAAAGAGCTGACCAGCAAACAGTAAGAAAGTTTTGCCAAATTGTAGAGAGAGGAAAAGAAGAAGGAGGTTCCTGCGATAGAAAAAAAGCGTTGAGAAGTGTAGATATTGTCAACAAACTTATAGAGAAGATAGAGCTCAATGTGGGACTTGGGGATTTCGGCGTGAGTGAGAGCAATTTTGAGGCTATGGCTGAAAGCGCTTTTGCCACAATGAAAGGACCAATAGAGGCTAATCCTGTTTCAGTCGAAATAAAGGACATTGTTGATTTGTATAGACAGGCTATGTAGTGCAAATGCACCTCTTGCAGTTGAACTGCACTTTACGCAGGTGCCTAAAATTTTATCTTTCTAATTGATTGATAAACCACATTTTTGTTAATCTTAATAGCTTTTCTAAAACTCTTGTTTTTTCTGTGAATCGTAGTTGCCCAATTCATTGGGCGAATTTCAGAGCCTGTTCTAATCCTATTCGAGATTGCTTCCTCGCTCCGCTCGCAATGGCAAGCAAGGAGCCTCACATTTTTTAGAGAAACTTACCTGTTACCGTTCTACTATGCGTGTTATGTATACCAGGATATATAGTTTCGATAAAAGAAAAATATCAGTGTCCATCCCGCCTGAGTAGTTACGATTTACTTTCCATTAGCCATTCTCTGATTAAAAAGATAAGGAAGCAGAGGCCACAGTTGTAAAGAAAGAGTGGGTAAAACGAAGAGGAAAAATTTTGCAAAAAGGAAAATCGGTAAAATAGGTTTAGCCAAAGAGAAAGCAAGGCTGTTTGAAATATGGAAACTATTCCTACCCCTAAAAGAAAGACAAGAATATTTTCTTGATAAATTTTCTCTTTGATGTTTCCCATTACAAAACCTATCAAACACAGTGAAAAGGAGTTCAATCCCAAAAGAGGAGAAAAGAAAATATCTTTAAGGATCCCCGCAGCAAAGCCTACTATCAGGCCCTCTTTCCATCCTCGGAACCAGGCCCAGGATACTACCAAAATAAGGAAAAGGTCTACTCCTCCCTTCCACCAACCTGCAAAAGTAAATTGTAGAACTGAAGCTACCCCCAGAAATCCTATAAAAATCCCTAATTTCTTCACTGCTGAGTTACCAGAAAAAATTCTTTTAATTTACCAAAATCTACAGAGGGGATTATTTCAATTTCTTGAAATAAATAATTGGGTTTATTTCTTATTTTGGAAATATATCCCACTAAAATTCCTTCGGGGAAAAGACCACCTAATCCAGAAGTAACTACCTCATCCCCCACTTCAGCGTTAGCTTTCGTTAAAAGATACTCCAACTCACATACTCCTTCTCGCCCCTTTCCCTTTAGGATGCCTATATCCTGCGTTCTTTGGACTCTCACTCCTATTTTGCTTCTTTCGTCCAGAACTAACAAGACTTTAGTTTGATGAGAATAAACTTCTATTACTTTTCCCACCAATCCTTGAGCATTGACCACTCCCATTCCTTTTCTCACTCCTTCCCTTGCTCCCTTATCTATATAGATAACTTTAAAAAAGTTCATTGGGGAATAAGCTACCAGTTTCACAGGGGTTAATTTGTAGGGATGCTTCTCTTTGAATCCCAAAAGAGCTTTTAGTCTGTGGTTGGAGGCCATAATTTCCGGATAATAATTTTTCTCCCGAAAGAGGAGTTCTGCCATTTTTCTTTTAAGAATTACGTTCTCTTTTTGTAAGGATTTGCCTTGAGATATACTTTCCACAAGATCGCTCAATCTCATTTTTAGATTAGAAGAAAGAGAGTTAAGAAATTCCCCTATAAAATAATTTTTTTCCCTAAGATTGATTAATAAGTGAGGCTGAGAAAAAGAGAGAAACATTAAAGAAAAGGAGAGAATCAAAAAAATACTTAAAAAAAGTGCCTTATGTTGCGGGGTATCTTTTAACATTATCGCTACTTTAAATTTGGAGTTATTTCCACTGTGGAGAGTAAATCTCGATCACTCAATAGTTTTCCCAGCCCCAGAGCTACAGAAAGAAGAGGTTCGGGAACTGATTTTACAGAAAGATGAACTCTCTCAGAAATATACTTATCAAAGCCTTTTAAACAGGCTCCTCCTCCGCTAAGATGTATTCCATTTTTCATTATATCACTCGCTAAGTCAGGGGGACATTGCTCCAAAGTTGCCTCTACTACATCTGCAATGGAGGAAAGTGTATGGGTAAGCATAGTACTTATTTCCTCTAAATCGATCTCTATTTCATTGGGAAAACCTGTACTTAAATCTCTACCACTTATCTTTATTTTCTCATTTTTTAGAGGGGGATGCATACAACCAACATCTATTTTCATTTGTTCAGCCATACTCTCCCCTATAGATAAGTTATGTTCTTCCTTAATGCATTGAACTATAGCTTGATCCATTTCATCTCCGGCAATACGTGTAGAGTTACTCACGACCACTCCGCTTAAAGAGACTATGGTCGCTTCACTGGTTCCTCCTCCTATGTCCACTATCATATTACCTATGGGTTCAGATATTGGAAGATTTGCTCCAATAGCCGCTGCTACTGACTCGGCCACCAGGCACACTTTTCTTACCCCCAGTTCTTTCGCTATATCTATCAGGGCTCTTCTTTCAACCCTGGTAGACTGGGAAGGAGTTCCGATTACTAATTTAGGTCCTATGATTACTCGTTGAGGTTGAGCCTTGTGCAAAAAGTGTTCCACCATTTTATAGGTAATATCAAAATCAGCGATAACACCATCTATCATAGGGCGAATGGCTAAAATGCTCTGCGGAGTTTTTCCCAACATTCGCTTAGCTTCATTTCCTATACCCAACAGTTTCCCACTTTTTCTGTTCACAGCAACGACGGAGGGAAGATTAAGAATAATTCCTTTACCCTTTTTGTAAATAAGGGTATTGGTGGTGCCTAGATCTATTCCTAAGCTATCTCCCATGAATTTAAAACTGAATAAGCTCTTAGACATAGAGGTATTATATCCAGAAAAAAAGGAAAAGTCAAATCTGTACATTACATTAGGAGGAGACCCCCTAAAACCCCCCTGGAAAATATCTGAACCTTTCTTAGATCTGAGTTCATCTGTGTAGGCCTGTGGCAAATTCTTTAAAAGGAATTGACCTTGACACTTAGAAAAAAGTTATTATACTATATGAGTTAGTTATCCTAATTAAGTAAGTTACAAGACAATTCAAAAGAGGGCTCTTATATAGAAGAGGGAGGAAATAGATATCCTGATGCGGATAAGAAGCTTAAATGAGGGGCTGGTTTTGAAAGCTATTGAGGAAAATGGCTCTATTTCGAGGGCTGATATTTGCAAGGTAGTAGGGCTGACTCCCCCCACCGTCTCGGATATCGTTAAGGACTTAATTAAAAGAGGCATAGTTAATGAAATTGGAAAAGGGGATTCCTCGGGAGGAAAGAGACCAATTTTGCTAAAATTAAATCCAAAGGCTGCCTATATGCTTGCCGTGGACTTAGGGGGAGGAAATGGTGTAAGAGTTGCCTTGATGAATCTATCTAACAACATTGTTGAGGAAAGAGTTGGGCCGAAGATAGAGCTTTTAAAGGGCAAGGAGCTAAAGGATGCCTTAAGCATTACAGTGGACGACCTCATAAAAAAGGTAGATGTTCCAAGGGATAAGATATTGGGTATATGCATTGGTGTACCGGGAATTATAGATTTCAAATTGAAAAAGGTTACCGTAGCTCCCTATTTGAATTGGGAGATATCTCTGGAGGATTTGGCCTTAAGGGAAATTGGGGTGCCTATTACCATCGAGAATGATGCTAATTTGATGGCGTTAGGTGAGAGAGCTAAAGGAATAGCACGGGGAGTTGATAACTTTGTCTTTGTTAGTGAAAGAATCGGGATAGGAGCTGGCATTGTAATTAATGGAAAGCTTTATACAGGAGCTAATAATGCCGCTGGCGAGGTGGGATATTTATTAATTGATATGAAATATGTCCACAGAAATAATAAAGACTATGGATGCTTTGAAAAATTGGCAAGCTACAAGGCCGTTGTGGAGAAGTCAAAGGAGAAGATAGGTAGAACAGTTAGAGCCATTGACGTCTTTGAAGACGCTGCCAGGGGTGAGGGTATTGCCATTGGGATTGTCAGGGAAATATTGAAATTTCTTGCCTACGGCATTAGTAACGTATCCTGTGTGCTTGATCCGGAATTAGTGGTTATAGGAGGGGGGATTTCAATTTTACCGGATGATTTCCTTGAGGAGATAAGGATAGCCATTAAAGAGGTAATTCCCCTTGTTCCAAGAATAGAATTTTCCAGGTTAGGGGAAAACGGGGTCTTAGTTGGTGCTGCACTAAAGATACTTGAACCCTTGAAAGGGGAAGGGCTGATGATCCTCAAATAAATAAGAAGGAGACATATTCCAATGAACTTACAGCAAATGCTTACCATCTCTAAAGAGAAGCTACTCGAGGTGAGCAAGATAAAGGTAAATATCCTGCCCGATGTAAAAAGTCTGTATCAGCACCTTGCCAGAAGCATAGCCGATGAGATTAAGCAAAACAACGCTCAGGGAAAGCCCACAAGGATAATCTTGCCGGTAGGCCCTACTCCTCAGTATTGCATCTTAGCAAAGATCTCAAATAAAGAGAAAATAAGCTGGGAGTATGTTTATACCTTTAATATGGATGAGTATCTTGATTGGCAAGGAAGACCTGTTCCTTTAACTCATCCTATGAGTTTTGAAGGATTTATGAGAAGAAATTTTTTTGACCTTCTTGATGAGGAGATAAGGATTTCTGAGGATCACATTTGCTTTCCTCATCCTTTCCGCATAGATGAGATTAGCGAGAGGATTAAAGAAATTGGGGGGATTGATACCTGTTATGGAGGGATTGGCTATCATGGCCACATTGCCTTTAATGAACCACCTATAAATAGGTGGTATAAGATATTCAGGAAGGATTTCAGGAACTCGCTTACCAGGGTTGTGCCATTAGCCCCTGATACAATTGTAATTAACAGCATTAATGGGGCAGGAGGGAACTCTTCAATGATACCTCCTATGGCGGTAACTATTGGAATGAGAGATATACTATCTTCCAGAAGAATTCGCCTCTATTGTGATGGTGGAGACTGGCAAAAGACGATCTTTCGGATAGCCTGCTTAGGAGAGATAAGTATAGAGTATCCTGTCACCTTTGTTCAAGAGCATCCAGATTGTGTAATTAATGTGGATTCTCATACAACAGATCCTTCTAAGGCGACGCCAAAGTAAAATGGAGATGATTTTTTTCTCTTACATTTACCATAGGGCCAAATGCCCCCATCTCCGAAGAGTATGGGGACGCCCCGAAGGAGCGCCGGAGCGAAAGCGAAGGCATATGTCACTATTTAGTAATGAAATTAGATCTTTGGCAAGAAAAGAGCTAAAAATAAGGCCAGAGGGAGGTGAAGGATTAAGGAAATAAATAGGCCCATTAGCTTGGGAAAGGAAGGCTTCTAAAGAAGAAAAAACGTTAAATAATTAAATTTCTTTTTAGAAGCTTTCAGGGAAGAATGAACCATGTCATAAGAGGCGAAAAGGAGATGATGAGAGATAGATATGCCATTTATAGTGGGAAAAGGAAGCTTTCAAAAAAATAAATAATATCAAGGAGGAAAAAAGTGATACGAAAATTAATGGTTGTATTGCTGAGTGGGGCAATATGTTTGTTAGTAGCAGCTCCACTGGTAGCCCAGACAAATTGGGGTTGGAGTACTTTGCAAGAGTATGAAGAAGCTACCGGAAACAAAATAGAGAAGTTCAATGAAGCTCCTGTGCTAAGATTAAAAGTAGCCTTAGGTGAGCTTCCTCCCATAGAGGAAAGACTTCCTGAGGAGCCTTTAGTGGATAAACCATTTGAAGAGGTTGGAATATACGGGGGAACCCTTCGCCTGGGCATGGTAGCTGCAGCTGTCTGGTTTCCAGCTGCACTCCATACAATTGAGTATATGCTTAATCTGGACCGTAAGGCTGAAAAAGTAGTTCCAAATATTGCTAAAGGTTGGAAATTTTCAGATGAGGGGAAAACTTTCACTTTATACCTCAGAAAAGGAATGAAATGGTCAGATGGTGCACCCTTCACAGCAGATGATATTCTCTTTTATTGGGAAGGTGTTGTCTTGAATAATGAAATCACACCAGTTAAGCCTGCACACTGGAAGCCGGGTGGTGAGTTAGCGATTGCAGAAAAAGTAGATGATTACACAGTTAGCTTCCACTTCAGCAAACCTTATTGGAGCATAATTTACTCTTTGTCGGGTGTGTTTTTCCGTGGGGCTCAAAACTATATTTTCCTTCCCAAGCACGCTCTTAAAAAGTATCACATAGATTACAATCCCAAAGCAGATGAACTGGCAAAGGAGGAAGACTACGATCATTGGTGGCAGCTATTTAATGCAAAAAGGCGTTTTGATATAGCATTAATGGCCAATCCCGATATTCCTTCTGTTGCTCCCTGGGTAACAAAACAAATACTACCCGAAGGAGTAATATATGAGCGAAATCCCTACTATTTCAAAATAGATACTGCTGGTAACCAGCTCCCCTATATTGATACGGTTAAAGCTATCCCGTTTGGAGACACTGAAACGCTGGTTTTAAAAATGGCAACTGGAGAATATGATTATCAGGATTGGTCAACGGGAGTAAAAGATTATCCTGTTCTTATAGAAGGAGCAAAAAAAGGAGGATATAAGGTTTGGTTAGCTAAAAACCTTTGGGGCTCTAATATTGCAACTCTAATGAACCAGAATTACAGTGAGGATCCGGTCATAGGTGACATTTTAAGAGATGTGAGATTTCGCAGGGCCTTATCTTTAGCGATTAATCGTGAGGAAATCAACGAACTTGTCGCTCTTGGAAAAGGTGTGCCCCGCCAGGCAACAGTTCATCCAAGCTGCAGCTTTTACGAAGAAAAATGGGCTAGGACTTATGCTGAATATGATCCAGAAAGGGCTAATAGCATCCTGGATGAAATGGGCTTGGATAAACGGGATAAAGAGGGATTTCGTTTAAGAGCGGATGGTAAGTCTCTTCATTTCGTAATGATGGTAAGCTTAGATATCCCAGCTATAGCTGGTTCCGTTGAACTGATAAAAGAGTATTGGGAGGAAGTTGGAATTGATGTCTCTATCAAACCGGCAGGCCGTGCCTATTTAAATACTTGTTACACTGCTGGCACTTATATGATGTCCCTATGGGTCATGGACGGAACCGCAGAAATAAGTTTTGCAGCAGGTATCACCCCCTGGTTCAAGGGATTTTGGTGGGCTCCACAGTGGGTAACCTGGTGGAATACAAAAGGTGAAAGTGGTAAGGAGCCACCAGAAGATGTAAAAAAAATGTGGTCCTTATGTGATGAAATTCCATATCTTCCAAAAGAGGAAAGAAACAAGGTACTGAAAGAAGTCTGTGATATATGGGCCGAGAATCTCTGGAGAATCGGCATTATAGGTATGGTACCCAAACCTGCTGTAACGAATATTAAGCTGGGGAATGTTAATGCAGCCACTTATACTGACAACGCCTCTGTAGGATGTGGTACGTTTAATCGCCTATACCAGCTCTTCTGGAAAAAGTAATAAGAAGTTCCACAAGGATTCCTGCCTTTTTCAGGCAGGAATCCTTGGCCAATGGAAGGAAGGGAAAATGAGGAAATAGATTGCTGGGGCTACTGGATGGCTCCTGATTTTTACCGTCTTGGCATGGCTTTAAGGCAGGAGCGTTATGAGCAAATTGCCAGGGTTATGTTTAATTACTGCTACTCAGACTATCTTGCGGCCAGGGAAGATGTTTGGTGAAAGCAAACCTGGTATCCAAGCCGAACACTATAACCATACTAATTGCACATATGTGTCAGGAGGAGACTGGAGGGGATGGACCCTATGGAGTACAACTATAAGTTGGGTAACAGCTGGTGCTCTTTACGGCGGCACTCAATTGGAAGAGATAGGAGCTTTTAAAAGATAGTTTACATTCTTATTCTTCTCTGGGAAAGAGGGGTATCTACAAAGTAAATAAGGGGGAGGTTATGAAGAAATTGAAAATTGTCATTATTGGGGCAGGGAGTGCCTCTTTTGGACAAGGCAGCATTACTGATTTAATGGTTTCCAAAGAATTGAAGGAATTTGAATTAACCGTAAATCTTGTTGATATAGACAAAATGGCATTGGATAGAATGTACCGATTCGCTCACCTTCTTAAAAAGTACTACTGTTCTAAGATTAAGATTGAAGCTACAACCGATAGAAAAGAAGCACTCCCAGAGGCACGCTACGTAGTCACATCTGTTGCTAAAGAGCGCTGGAAGCTGTGGGAGAAAGATTTTTACATACCACTTGCCTATGGGTTTAGACATATATTTGGAGAATGTGGTGGTCCAGGAGCAGCCTTCCACACATTAAGAAGTCTATATGCTATGGTCCCCATTGCTAAGGATATGGAAAGGCTTTGCCCTCATGCGCTTCTTATCAACTTTACGAACCCAGAAAGCAGGGTATGCCTTGGCATCAACAAGCTTACCAGTATCCGTAGCGTGGGGTTGTGTCATGGAGCTTTTACAACTTTACATAAAATAAGTGAGATTTTACAAAAACCTGAAGAGGAGATTGACCTAACCATAGGTGGAATCAATCATTTTCATTGGGCACTTAAAATACACAACCGAGCTGATGGGAAGGATCTTTACCCGGAGTTTCATAAAAGGATGAAAGAATCAGACCACGGCCTTGATTCTCTTACCCGGCGCATGTACAAGCTGTTTAACCTTTTTACTTATCCTGCTGCCAGTCATATTGGAGAGTATCTTTCTTTCGCTTATGATATATCCGGACCAGTTTTTTTAAAATGGGGTCTTGGTGGAGTGTCCCAAAGAATAGGAGCAAAGGCTTCCGAACATATCTACACAGTTGAAGGAAACCCCGGACGCCCTAGTTACCATCTTATATCAGAGGAAAGGGTAAGAAAAATTCAACAGATAGTGGAAGGCAAAGAATCTCTCACAGAAGAGTTTGTTAAACCCAGCAAAGAACTGACAGCACCTATTATTTGTGATATTGAGTTTAACCGGGGGAGAAAAGAGCTTTCGGTGAATGTTCCGAATGATAATTTTGCAGTTTCTAATTTACCAGAAGATGCTATTGTAGAGGTTCCTGCCAGGATAGATGCTGAAGGTATTCATCCGCTCAAGGTGGGACAACTTCCTGAAGCACTTGTAGCAATATGCCAGAGACAAATTTCTATCCAGAAATTACTTGTGGAGGCTTACCAGCAAAGGTCCAAGAGGCTTCTCTTACACGCATTAATCCTTGAGCCAGCGGTAGACAGTATAGATCGAGCTAAAAAGATGATGGAACATTTACTAAAGTTAGAGGCTGATTATCTGCCGGAATTTCATTAAAAGGAGAGCAAAAATGTATGGACTGAATTTTGGCAAGTTTATGAGGGCACGAATAATAGATGCTCATGTTCATTTTGAAAATATTTCGCTGATAAAACAGACTTTCGACTTTTTTCACACGCTCGGTATAGAAAAGCTGGGCATTCTCAGCCTACCCCGACCGCCTCGATTAAAATATGAGGCAGGTAGCAGTGAATCCCTAACTACCCGTTTATTAAGGGGTGTCAACGGAAATCCACAGGCTATCTGTTTTAAAGCTGTGTATCCAATAAATACCTATATTATGGGTGGCCTCGATTACACTGGTGTAGATAAATATCCCTGGAAGAGGGTAGAGAAGATGTTAGCTGAACAAGCGTTGAGGATGATGAATATTGGTTTTGATGGGGTAAAACTTATAGAGACCAAGCCCATTTTTCCCAGGAACATGCCCTTTAACATAGACGATCCTGTCTATAACAGCTTTTTCGCTTTATTGGAGGAAAAACAATTTCCTATTCTCTGGCATGTTGCTGATCCAGAGGAGTTCTGGGATAAGAGAAGAGTTCCTTCCTGGGCAAAAGCAGCAGGCTGGGATTATTCAAGTGGCACCTACCCTCCCAAGGAGGAGTTCTACCAGAGAGTTCATAGGGTATTAAGTAGATTTCCCAATCTTAAGGTAATTTTTGCCCACTTTTACTTCCTCTCTGCAAGTTTAAAGCGAGCATCAGACGTAATGGACGCCTGGCCCAATGTTAATTTTGATCTTACACCAGGCTTAGAGATGTACTACAATTTCTCACGCAATGTAGAGGAGACGCACAGGTTTTTCCTGAAATATCAAGATCGTATAGTTTTCGGTGATGACACAGCTATAGTGGGGGAGAACATAACACGGGAGGTATTTCCCAAAAAGGGAATTGCGGGAAGAATCTTCTTTATGAGAAATTTCCTGGAGACGGATGAATCCTTTGGGATAATGCAGGGACTTCAAGTTAAAGGAGAAGGTGAGATTCGAGGAATCAAACTTCCTGCACCAGTCTTGAGTAAGATATATCGGGATAACTATCTTCGCATTGCAGGGGAAAAGCCCCAGCCATTAAATACCTCTGCAGCAAAAGAGGAATGCCATCGAATTGGAGCGGAGGTGAGAAAAAAGCTTGGTCTTTCTGATGATGTTAACTTCGCCTATCAAGCTGAAAATTTTTTATCCTCGAAAGTAGGATAGCACAGCTCTCTTCAGGCTAGTGCGCTGTAACATTATTTGACTCGATCTGTACATTACATTAGGAGGAGATCCCCTAAAACCCCCCTGAGAAAATATCTGAACCTTTCTTAAATCTGAGTTTATCTGTGTAGACCTGTGGCAAATTCTTTAAAAAAATTTGCATTAAAAGAGAAAAAGAATATAATATATAAAAACCTATTTTAAGGAGTAAGATTTATGATACTACAAGATCTGAGAAAAAGTATTAAACCCATAATGTGGGTTATAGCTTTCGCATTCATAGCTTCTCTTTTCTTTATGTATGGACCTTTTTTTGGCGAAGGAGGTAGCGAGAAACCCCTTGTGAAGGTAAATAATGCTTCCATATCCTATGCCAGTTTTCTTCAAGCATATAGAGGAATCTATGATCAATATGCACAAGAGACCGAAGGAGAAATTTCTCCTCAAATAGACAATTACCTTAAAAGCCAAGCATTATCTAAGCTTATATCTAATGAGATGCTCTATCAGGAAGCAAAAAAAGCGAAAATCAAGATAAGCAAAGAAGGAGTTACCCAACAGATAAAAGAAGTAAGGAGAAGATTTACCTCACAGGAGTATTTCATGAGATGGTTATCCTACCAGGGATACACCTATTCTGATTTTGAGGAAGAAATCGAAAGACAATTAACCATATCCAGATTAACCCAGAGAATAATGGATAGTGTAATAGTGACCGATGAAGAGTTAAAAGACTACTGGGCATTAGAGAATGAAAGGATAGAAGTAGAGTATCTTTTACTTAATCCTAAAGAATACGTTGAAGGTATAAAGGTTACTACCGAGGAGGCAAAAAAGTATTACCAGGATCATGAAGATGATTTCGAAGTTCCAGAAAAGGTAAAAGTGCAGTACATATTAATCTCTCCAGTGGATTTTAGAGATACAGTTGAAATCAATGAGCAAACTTTAGAGAAATACTACCAGGACCACTTAGATGAGTTTGAAGTAGAGGAAAAAAGGAGAGCTAGCCATATTTTAATTGGATTAGCTCCTTCACCCACAGATGAGCAGGAAGAGGAAGCTAAGGAAAAAATAGAGAAAATAGAAAACGAAATTAAAAAAGGAGCTGATTTTGCTGAGTTAGCCAAAGAGTATTCTGAGGACCCTGGTTCAGCTGCAGACGGAGGAGATTTAGGATTTTTTACCTACCAAACCATGACGCCATCTTTCAGCAAAGCTGTTTTCTCTTTAGAAAAGATAGGAGAGATGAGCGCCATAGTAAAGACCCTTTTTGGTTATCATTTAATAAAGTTAACTGGCATTCAACCTTCTTATGCTATTAGTTTTGAAAAAGTAAGAGAGGAAATAGAGGCTATGATTATTAATCAGGAAAGCAGAGAAAAAGCTTACCAGGAAATAAAAGAAATTAAAGAGGAAATAGATGAGGGAGAGATTAGTTTTGAGAAATACGCCAGGGAATATCCCAATCGAGTGAAAACTGCCCCTTTCTTTTCCATGTATGAGCAAGTTGAGGATTTTGGCTGGGAACCCCAATTCGTTCAAACCGCTTTTTCTTTAAAACCGGGGGAAATCAGCTCTCTCGTGGAGAGTTCCAGGGGATACTGTATAATCAATCTATTGGAGAAAAAACCTCCTCATATTCTTCCCTGGGATGAAGCCGAAGAGGAAGCGAGGCAAAGAGTGGCGGAAAATCAAGCAAAGAAGGTTACTCAGCAAAGAGCACTACAACTAATTGAAGAGTTTAGGAAGGGTAAAGCCTTATCCTCTTTTACCAAGGGTTGGGGATACCAAAAATCAGATTACTTTACCAGACAAGACTGGGTAAGGGGCATAGCAACTCAAGATAAAGAACAATTTATGAGAGCAGCTTTTTCTCTTAGAAAAGAAGAGATAAGTGATCCTATCTTTTTAACTCAGGGATACTATATAATCAAATTGTTAGATAGAAAAATTCCTTCCTTTGAATTGATTGAGGAAAAGGATGAGTTTAAAGAAAAGATTCTTTCCCGCAAACGTCAAAATTTTCTCGAGGCTTGGTTTGAAAAGGTAAGAGAAAAGACAAAAATTGTGGATAATACCTCCTTATTCTTCCCCTCCTCTTAAACTGGAAACCGCTCCTCTTTGAACTCTTAAGGTCACCTGGCTCGCCACCTCAATTTCTATATAGTTCTTCTTTAATTTAGTAATAGTACCATAAACACCCCCTGTAGTAACTACCCTATCTCCTTTTTTTAGGTTTCTTATCATTTCCTGCTGCGCTTTTTGTTTTTTTCGCTGGGGAACAATAAGCAAAAAGTAAAAGACCACAAAAATGAGAATCAGAGGAACGAAAGCTGTAAGTAACCCTCCTGCTCCACCGGTAGTTCCTACTCCATTAGCAGCCCACGCAATACCATACATTTGTTAAAACCCTCCTTTATTTTTATAATTAAATTTTTGGATAAATTTTTCCTTGAAATATTTAAATTTATCCTCGGCAATTGCCTCTCTTGCACTATCTATTAAACGAGCTAAAAAATACAAATTATGATAGGTAGTAAGTCTTACCCCCAGGATCTCCCTTGTCGATAAAAGATGCCTAAGATAAGCTCGTGAATAGTTCTGACAGGCATGACATTGGCATTCAGAGTCTATGGGATTGGGGTCTTCTCTGTACGCAGCATTTCTTAAATTTATCTTCCCTTGAGAGGAAAACACCGTCCCATTACGAGCTATCCGAGTGGGGAGAGCACAATCAAACATGTCTATCCCCCAGCAAATACAATCCAAAATCTCCTCAGGGGTTCCTACCCCCATTAGATAACGAGGTTTATCGGAAGGAAGATATTCATCAGTACAGTGTAAAATTTCCCGGCGTAGATGCTGTGGTTCCCCCACCGATAGTCCTCCCAGGGCATACCCGTCAAAATCCATTTCTATCAGATCTTCGGCTCCCCTTTTTCTTAAATCGAGAAAGGTGCTTCCCTGAACTATTCCAAATAACCCCTTCTCCCTTCTTTCTCCCCAGTATTTTTTGCTTCTTCGAGCCCAGCTGATGGTTCTATCCAGGGCAATCTTGGCCTCTTTATGGGTAATAGGATAACCTGTACATTGGTCAAGAACCATAGCTATATCCGAACCCAGATCAAGCTGAATTTCAAGTATCTGTTCAGGAGTTAGAAAGTGAAGTGACCCATCAATGTGGGATCGAAAACTAACCCCTTCTTCTTTTGCTTTTTGCAAGGAAGAGATACTAAATAACTGGTAACCCCCGCTATCGGTAAGGATAGACCTTTCCCAGTTCATAAACTTATGCAGTTCACCTAACTTTTTAATAACTCGATACCCAGGGCGAAGATAGAGATGATAGGTATTGCATAAAATTATACGAGCTCCTATCTCTCTTAGTTCTTCAGAAGATAGGGCTTTTACTGTAGCTTGGGTACCCACCGGCATAAAAACAGGAGTAAGTATACTCCCATGAGGAGTAAGGATTTCCCCCTTCCGGGCTTTAGTTAACGCATCTTGATGAATTAATTGGAATCTCACTTATACTATGTTCCATTTCTTTCGCAAAGAATTTATGTGTATTAATAATATCAACTATAAAATAACTGTCAACTCAAACCTAAAATTGGCTACAATGATACTGAACACTTTTCATGAGCTCCTATAACCTGCTGCTCGCTGAGTGTGTTTTTCATAAGTCAGCGGTGATTAAGGCGGGTCCATGAGTTCTAACGTCTAAGTTCTCCTTGAGGATTCTCATGTATCATGAAGCCCCAAAGCGGACAAATCTACTGAGCCATAGCTTACATTATAAGAGTAGATTTTAGCCGCAACGTTGGAAAACACCGAAGAAAGGGCAGCTCTGAAAGTCTTCCTGAAGCAGGAGAAAACCACATTAATTAAAACTTTTATAGCCTGAGAGTTGACAAATTCAGTCTGTGCAATACAATGGGGTCAGGTCTTCAAACTCGTAATGGGTAATGAGTGATATGTAAAAACCAGATAAATAGGGTAATGTCAAAAGTTTTATGGTAAATATGAAAGATAAATGCAAGAAATTAGTAAGGTAAAAAATAGAATTTTTCTTGTGATCGTTTTTTGAAAATAAGGTCTTGGCAATTAATAGAGCTTGATATCGAGGTAAGGAAATGGAAGATTGATTATTCCTGGTCTACTACCTAAAAAATCAGTGGAATCTAATCAAAAGAGATAAGTTTTTACCAGTGTCTAAGAATCCCATTGTGGATACTGTCGTTCTGTGGATAACCCTTTGGGTTATCCACATCACTTGGACAACTCGTCGAGTTGCCCACAGTCCCCACAATGTCCCAACTCTTATATTTCAATTAATCTAATTAAAAAGAATTAGTTGAGAGGTAGCTCAGTAGCTAACTGGATAAATTTAGCCCATTTGCCATGAAGGGTGTCTATATCCTTTAATTATTCTAAAGGTATAGGCACAGAGTAGTCAAGACTAATATGTGGCCGAAGGAAGTTGTAGTAAGTAACAAAAAGGGTAGTTAAAGCTACTGCCCCGTTTTTGGAGTTGAAGCCATAGGCAG
>JAUWZM010000066.1 GCA_030615365.1 Candidatus Aerophobota bacterium
TTTTATCTTTATTTTAACACAAATAAAGATAAAAGTCAATAAGAAATACCGAAAGATTTATATAGTTTTATCACTGAAAATCTTTCAAAAAATAGACATTTTTGACTGTTAAAAAATTTTCGTGCAAAAGTTGGTTGTCAACTGATCTCCTCGACCTGAAGTAAAAGGAAATAATCCTCAGTGTGAGAAGCTTGAGTGAAAAGAAGAGAACTATTCATGCTGATAAGGGGAGACTTTAATCCAGGAACGGATCATTTCTTCTCTATCGCTCTGAAAAATTTTCGCAGGAGGTTTCTTTAGTTAAACATATGGTTGAACCCTATGATCTTCCCACTCTTTCCCTGAAGAGCTACTCAATCAAGCTTTTGATTCCATAATTACCATTCTGTGTATTTCTAATTCAGGAACCACTACCTCAATCCAATTTTCTTTACTCTCATAGGGTAGTTTCTCATAATCAGGGGCAAGGTAAACTCTATCAACCTTAAAATCCTCAGGTATCTTAATCCTCACCTTAATATTATGAATATTGAAAAGATCATCAGTTGGATTATGATTCACTAAATGGGCAATGAACCTTTTCTTCTCTGGTTGTGTGAGTATAGTTGTCTCCACAAATCCTGGAGCTTCTACTTGCAGGGGATACTCATCTTTAGCTGCCCACTTCACTGCATTTGCCAATAATGCTCGGAATCGAGGAAGATAATATTCTATAGAAACAGCGTCCAAACGGTTGGCAAAATAAACTACTCTACCTTTCCCAAATTCATTGATCAGTATAGTTGGATCTTTGGTGCAAACACCCGGCGTAGGAGCAACACTTCCCTTTAAACAAGGCTGAACTATATAACCTAATGGAGTGGCTGACTTAGACTCTACCCTTATCTGTTGACCAATGTGCTGCAAAGGCATCTCTCTGTCAATGTCTTTAAGAACTGGGTGTTCTCCTCTTGGCTCTATAAAGTTCACCAACCCGAATCTTATCAATTGCTTAGTTTGATCGACATGTTCGGTTTTACCAATATAACTTACTCCAAAAAGATCATTTAAAAGAAAATCATCTCTTTTATTACCCCACTCATCATACAAAGAGGTTTCATACGTTGCTACCAGTCCTCCACCTTCTTCCACGTATTCTCGTAATCTATCAGCTTGAGTTTTACTCAAACAGGCGGTATTGGGCAGAACGATTACGTTGAACTCTGATAGGAGTTTTTCAAAATGTTCATCAGCAATAATCCCAAAGGGAATATGGGTCTCAAGTAAACATTTGCATACTCCGTAGAAATTCTGGGTATAATGAGAAGAGTTATCTTTCCCATAAAAATCTCTGGAATTTTGAGAAAAGGCAACAGCAGCGAAATTCACTGGTTCAGAATCTATAATCCATTCCTCTTTTGATTTTATTTCAGAGAATACCTTGCTCAGTTTTTCCCAAACCAAGTTATACACGGTTCCCTCCGGGGTAAACTGGTCACCGAAAAGAACTGCATGTCCATTGGCAAGAGTAAGAGAGGCTTCCGTCCTCATATGAGCAAGAGATTTTGTTTGAGCAATATTCCAGGAACCAGGACTAGGACTACGAGAAAACCAGGGTTCTGCAGGATGTTCTCTACCAAGATGTCTGAAAAATCGTAGGTACATACTCCTTCCCAAAGTTCCATCTTTAGGAAAAAGGAGATCATGGCAGGCATAATCTGCCAGCTCGGCATTTCTTACCAGGGAAAATCCCGGTATCCAGTCAGAATAAATAGCGGTTACAGGAGCTTCTTTAAACGTTAGACTTCGCAAGCTTATATCACCCATATTAAAACAAAAAACTATCTGTGGCTTAATTGCTTTAACGGTTTCCCGGCATTCTTTAAGAAAATCATAGATAACATCGTATCTCCATTGGATAAAATCTCGCCAGAGCTTACTATTCCAATCAGGTTCAGTAGGAGGATTTACCCCAAATTTTTTCTTAAACTTTTCCTTGCAATACTTACAATAGCAAACCAATTTCTCACCATACCCTCCTACGCGCCAGGGATTATCCAGCCATAATCCATCTAAATCATAATTGGTGACTAATTCTGTAAGTTCTTCAAGCAAGTAATTTTTATAGGGACTGTTATGACAGACACCTCTCCAAAATATCTCACCTGCCGGAGTTCCATCTGCACATATTTGACGCCAATCAGGGTGCTCGTTATAGGAATGAAAATCATAACCAGTTGTACAAAAATAACCGATGACCTTAATATCTCTTCTATGAAATTCTTTAATTTCTTCGGCAACTACATCTCTTTTGCCAAGGGCAGCACATTTATGGCCTACCCTGGTATTGTAAAATAAATCTCCCCATCCGTTACAACAGTGTATCATCACAACCTCAGCTCCAGAATCCACTACTTTCTTAACTAATTCATTCACATTAAGATTACTGTAGAATCCTGGAACATCCTCTCCTATATGACTTTCGATAGATACCCTTATATATCTTGTCTTGTACCATGGTTTTTGCATTTCTTATCTCCTTTCTGCCTTACTTTTAGCTTTTTCCTCCAAGAAAAAAATCGGATGGGTCTTACAGAAAATGAGCCCGTACCATATTGACTATGCTATTAAATAGCAATCAAGGGAAATCTTGGTATCGAGGGTTTTTCTCCTTTTGAAAAATACATTCGGCGGGTAGCAAATTAAGAGAATTTTCTCTGGAACTGGAATTATTGTTACCCAGGAGGTAGGTTTGCCTCATCAAGTGCTGCGACATAGGGTAGATCGCGAAAGCGATTGTTCCAGTCAAGTCCGTAGCCTACTACAAACCAATCTTCTATTTCAAAACAGCGATAGTCTGCCTTAATCTTAGCTATTCGTCTTGAGGGTTTGTCTAAAAAAACACAGGTTTTTATTCCCTCGGGATGGCACCTGGAAAGATGGCCTTTAGCAAAGGAAAGGGTTCGCCCTGTATCCAGGATATCATCAATGAGAAGGACCTGTTTTCTCTTTAGAGGAGTAGTGATATCTCTGTCTAATTTAACTTTTCCTGAAGAGGTAGTGGAAGAACCATAACTGGAGAGTATCATAAAGTCAATATAGGGATGAATATCGTGAATATAGAGCAGTTTGACAAGGTCGGAAAAAAACATAAAACTACCCTTAAGTATTCCCACGATAACCATTTCCTTTTCTCGACAGTCCCGAGCGATTTCAAAGACCATTTCTCCCATTCTTTTTTTCACCTGTAGTTCGGTAAAAATAACCTCTTTGAAGTATTTTTTCCCCGATGAATCAGGCAGCTTTTCAGTCATGGCTTTTCCTTGTTATTCAGCAGCATTAATGTGTTATCCCTTCCCCCTTATGGAAATTATACTACCATAGAGAAGTGATAGTGTCAATTTGACAACAAGAGAGCTCTGAAAAAAGTCTGAGGCTGCTCTTTGCTCGGTGCTTTCCAACGTTGCGGCTAAGTTCTACTCTTATATTTATGCCGTAGCTCTTATAGGCGATGTATCAGGTCACAGGATAACTAAGAGTTTGAACGCATAGACCCGCCTTGATCGCCGCTGCCTTATGGAAACACCTCGCCGAGCAGCAAAAAGAAAAAGTATTTTTCAGAGTTCTCAACAAAAACCATGCTCATCCTTATTTATTTGACTTTTTTGATAACTCGCATATATATTACTTTAGCTTCTAAATCCCATCATGCAGATAAATAAAATCGAGAGATGAGATTATAGATCAGGATATCCAGAAGGATATTCATCGTTAAAATCACTTTATACGTATAGGAAAGAAAAATGGAAATTGTCTTAAAATCAATTGAAAATATTCCTGTTTTATTTTTAAAGGGTCGTCTTGATGCATTAGGGGCCAAAGAGTTAGAAAACGAACTTGTCCAGAGTATTACTCAAAAATCAAAAACTCTAATAATTGATTTTCAGCAGGTTGATTATTTAAGTAGTGCCGGTATAAGAATCATCCTGTCGCTTCACAAAAAATTAAAAAAGGAAGGGGGAAGTTTGAAATTAATTTCTTTATCCTCTCTCCCCTTACAGGTCCTGGAAATCACTGGCCTTACCGATGTTTTTAGTATTAACGCAAATCTCAAGGAAGCTCTGAATGACTTGGCTAAACTAAAAAAAAGCGAGAAAATCATTTCTCAATGGGATAGATTACCTAAGCATAAAATAGATAATGGAGTGTATACCTTTCTTCAAGGAAAAGAATTTCCCACCTATCTGGAGTTATCCGGAAATATCTCAGATGTCTTGCACGCTCGATGTAGCAAGGATGATGTTTCTGTAAAGTCATTTTCAGGGAATGAATACTCAATGGGGTTGGGGGCTTTGGGAAAGAATATTCAGAACTGCCTTGAAGTAATAGGGGAAATGATTAGTCTCAAGGGAATCATTGCCTGGCTTCCTATTAAAAATCCTGACACACCAGATTTTCTCATTGTCAGGAAAGATAAACAAAAAATTACCGGACATTATCTTTTCGATGTCACTTTAAAGGGAGAATTTAATCAGATAGTATCGCTGGAGACAAAAGATCGAAGAAGGGGAATAGAAATAGGTAGCGTATACAGTAGCCTCTTTAAAATTTGCCGGGAACAATATCCAGACTTTAAAGGGATTCTGGGATCAGTTATGCTGGCTAAAGTGTCAAAGCTCTACTCAGGAGGGATTAAGGAAATTCCACTTAACCCTGCTGCTTTCCCCAAGAATATGGCCAATAAAGATCAACATTGGATAGAGGATACCTCTCAGGATAAACCTGAATACAGAGATGTAACTGCTCTGGTAGTAGGGATGGGGATAGATCTTGAGACTGACTTATCCTTTTATGACTCCAATACTCTTAACTCTCTTTTTTATCTACACCCTTTAAATACCAAGGGGCGAGAGTATCTTCTCCATAACCATGGCATAATTTTCCCTTCCCGGGATATTTTTTTGAAAGGTGCTGACCTGGAAAATGAGATTTCTAAAATTATTCAAAGTGAAAAATTTGTGGATGTGAGGCATCTTCTGGATACAACTACCGTGAGCGAGACTTTAATGGGACTGTTCTTTATTCAGGAAATTCATAGAAAAAAAGAGAAATCTCTTATAATAAAAATGAATGGCAAAGAACAACAGTTGAGTAAAAGTCATTCCTTAATTGCTCGAAAATTGTTTGCCGATTCTAAAGAAATTGAACTTTATCCCTTAGGAGGAGGTTTTAGTGGTTCTCGGGTCTTCAAAGTGTCCAGTTGGGACAATCAGGGTAGGAAACAAATACCTATGGTGATGAAAATAGGAAGTTTGGAAGAAGTACAAAGAGAAATAGAAGCTTTTGAAAAGTATGTTAAAAAATTTATCTTAAATAATGCCACCAACTTATTTGATTGGGTTATCCATAAGAAAGAAGGGGGCCTGGTTTATAATTTTGTAGGTTTGTCTGGGACTGATCCTCAGATTTTTTCCTTTGATGAGTTTTATCGCTCTCATTCTGTTGATGAGATTGTGCCTATCTTGAATACAGTTTTTCATAATATTCTAAAACCCTGGTATAGACAGCCTATTTACAGTGATTTATCTCTTTATGAGGAATATAATTTTGCCAAACATCTACCCCTTATTATTGATTGTGTGAAAGAAGAGTTTTCTATTGATGATAGCAAAAAATGGGTAAAATTCTCCGAAATAGAGAAGATTTTTATTAATCCCCTCTACGTGCTTAAAAACAGCTTTCCTGAAAGATTGGATAAAAAATTTTCCTCTTATCAAAGCATTGTTCACGGAGACCTTAATCTAAGAAATATTTTACTGGATAACAAAAACAATATCTGGATTATTGATTTTAGTGAAACTCATCAAGGGCATATTTTGAAAGATCTGGTTAAGTTAGAGGCTACAATTAAGTTTGAAAGTTTTAGTGTACGAGGATGGGATGAGCTTAAAAGCATGCTCAAGTTTGAAGAAGAAATATTAAAACCTAAAGAATTTAAGCAAATTCCTCAAATTACCTTTTCCCTAAAAAATCCCTGGATGGAAAAAATCTATTGTATGATTCAGAAAATAAGGGAAATTGCCAACGAAGTTACCCTCTTAGAAGAGGATACTTCTCAATACTATCTGGCACTGTTATATTTCACTATTCAGGTACTTCGATACCCGCAAATTTCAGAATTTACTAAAAGATACGCCCTTTTCTCTGCCTCCTTAATATGCGATAAACTATAATAGTAAAAATTATTAGCTATCACCGCTGGTAACATTTTCTGTACTATCTAATCGAGACTACAGGCATTCTTTCTTTCTGAGAGTTCAATGTAGGGCAGCAGTTTAGTCATCCTCTGTGGGTAACAAAATATCAATTCTTTTACTCACCAACATAATTATGTCCCCTTCCCGTTGTATTTCAATGCCAGCATAGTAATGTCATCAGACTGGGGTATTCCCTGAGCAAATGCTTTTATCTGGACCCTTATTTCGTGGATAATGTTCGTTATATCCCTCCCTTCCAAATTAGATAGAGACTGTTTAAGTCTTTCACCGGAAAATAATTTATCTTCTATGTTCATAGCCTCTGTTACCCCATCGGTATACATAAAAATAACATCATTTGGCTTAAGAATGAGCTTTTTAGACTCAAATTTCGTGTTTTCCATGGTCCCCACAATAAAACCCTTGGGCATATGGATAAATTCAAAACCATGGCCATCAGTACAGACTAAAGGAGGATTATGCCCGGCATTGGCAAATTGTATTTCACCGGTTTCTATGTTCAGTATCCCACAGAAAACGGTAACAAACATACAGGCGTCATTATCTGGGCAAAGTATATTATTAACCCGGAAAAGAATTTCATCAGGAGGAAAGCCGCGCAGTGCTTCTGTTTTTAATAGAGTTTGACTGATCACCATGAATAGCGCGGCCGGAACACCTTTCCCAGAAACATCGCCGATAAAGAAGCAAAATTTATTCTCATCAATAAAGAAAAAATCGTAAAAATCGCCACCTACCTCTTTTGCAGGATCCATGGTGGCAAAAATATCAAATTCTTTTCTCTTCGGGAAGGGAGGAAATATCCTGGGCAGCATGCTGGTTTGAATTTCAGCAGCTATTTTTAACTCGCTCTCAATTCGTTCTTTTGCCGCAGTTGTTTCTTTTAAGTTCTTCATATAAGTCTTGAGATCGTTAGTCATTTTGTTAAAAGCGTTGGCTAAATCCTCTACCTCATCGCCTGTTTTCACTTCTAAATGGTAATCCAGATTGCCACTACCAACAATTTTTGCACCTTTGCTAAGAGCTAATATCGGTTGAGTAATTTTCTGTGATAACCTATAGGCTATCACAGAGATAATAAGAATTATGATGATAAAAATACCAACAAGTGTATTTCGCACGCTTTTTGTTTGCTGGCTAATATGTGCGTTGGTATTCTCAATGACAGAAATTATCCTGTTCCTGGTGGCTAATGCTGGTGCGATTATCTCCTCAACTGGCATCACTATCCCTATACTCCAATTTGTGCAGGTAATAGGAGCATAGGCTATGTATTTCTCACTCTCATCAAATCTGCATCTGGAGATTCCGCTACCACCGGCGATCATATCCTCTATTACTCCTCTTAATTTTGCATTGTCGCTATGAAGTAGATTCTCTGTTTCAAAGGATTTATCCCATCTCTTGTCTTTGGCAGACAATCCCGGGCGGGCAATGACCTTGCCGTGGTTATCTATCAAAAAAGCGTATCCAAGCTCTCCAATTTGAGTATTGATAATCTTCTGATTTATTGTCTCTATAGTCACATCTACTCCGACCACACCAATTAACTTATCTTTTGAGTTATAGACAGGTTTGGAGCAGGTAACCATCAATCTGCCAGTAACAACATCAATATACAATTCCGACCAGCCAATATCACCAGTTTCTTTTGCCCTTTTATACCATCCGCGAACTCTGGGATCAAATGAGGGATCAATTTCTGAAGACCACGGGTACATTCGTATCATACCAGATTCTGTTCCAAGGTAGAGCCAGGTCAGATTAGGATCATTAGAATAAATAGGCATGAAAATGTCATCCAGATTACTGGATAGATTAAATTCTTCTCTTATTGCATCGATAGTAACACCTGGTGCCAGTGCATAAGTCGAAGTGGAATAAATGTCGTCAGGTTTTTCTTCCTGAGAATAAGAACGTTTGTATTTAAATGATGAAGAATTGTTCCAAAGAATAGAGACATACTTAGTTATAATATCCGTTTCTGCTTCAACCTTTTCAAATAGCGTATTACTGATGATTGCCTGATCCTTTGCCAAGCGAAGAAGGTGTTCCTCAGCTTGGCCCCTTAGAGCCTCTGTGCTATCGCTAACTGCATGCTCACCCAAAGAGACGCTACTTTCTAAAGCATAATTATTCAATCTCTTAATATTACTAAACACAATATAGGCAAATAAAATAAGAGAGACGAGAGATAACCCTAAGAGTGTCAATAATATCTTAGTATTTATTCTGAGCTTGAACATGGTCTTTCCCTTTTGTTTTTTCTAAAATCGAGGTAGCTATTCAGCCTGTCCAATTATTCCCTGTTCACTGCTAACAAGCTATTTATCTTTTCAAGAGCGATCATCAGGTCTGTCTTCGTATCTTCAACAATAAGTTTTACTTTTGTCTTAGAGCCGATATCGGAAAAATACTCGTTTACCTCATTAACTGCAATCTCCAGTGCCGCCTGGCTGGCTTCTCCTGCAGAGGAGTTAACTCCAATGAGAGGCAGGAGGGCACCAAAAACTACCTCTCTCGGTTTTACCTCTTCTTTCTTAGATATACTTTTATGTTTCCTGTTTGTAATAGTTTAGCTTTTCTACAATTCTTCTTTTCTCTGGCAATCGTAGCTATTTTTAAAGTGTACTACCATACAATTCAGCAAAGTAAACTTTGTTACTACAAATAACACCATAACCTGTAGTGGTTAAGCTTGCTTGACTGCACTAGTAGTTGCCCGATTCATTGGGCGAGTTTAATGCGCTGATAAATCGGCAAGCTACAAAGACACCAAGACAGCCGATAAATCGGCAAGCTACCTGCGAATTTCACCTTTTAGGAAAACTTACCTATTACAATTAAGAAAGAAATCACATAAATAAAGGATTTTGTTTATCGAAGTTCCTTAAAACCCATTATTTTTGCGGAAGTTAGGTCAGGTTGTAATTTCAGTCCAGGAAACTCATCCAAAAAATTATCAGAATGATTGAAGGAAGGGTCTAAAGGAATACTCCCTGGAAAGGTGATATTAACTGTGATATGCTGAGTATAGGTATCAACTTTGATTTCTATATTACCCTTTACACCCATTACCTTTGACAGTTGAACTATACCGTCAACAACTTCATTAACAACAAAGGCGAGGCGAAAGAGTATTCTTCCCTCTAACCCACATCTCTCAGCCCATCCTTTAACAAACTCCTCGGCCTGACTGGCAGAGGAAAGTTCCATAGATAAAGCTATCTTGGTAATTTGAAGAGTATCAATTTCCATAGCATAAACCATAAAAGGGAATAACTCCGCAGCTTACTTTGGAGCTTTTATTCAATCTACAGTATCATTTAAAAATGTCAATTTTACGCGGCTCTTATGAGTATAATGAAAAGTCCCTTAAGATAATCCCTTCCTTATAATATGCTAAGTTTTATTTTTATTCAATAGTTTCTAAAAAGCTGGAGTGTTGGCAATTGACACTACCCTTCTTCTATAGTAGAATACTCTTGATAAGATGAAAAATATTATGAAAGAATACAGAAACTACAGAGAGCACAGAGGGAAAATTAATTCTCTGCAATTAAGTTTTGACATTATCTGATTTAAGCTTAGGAGAAAGATCAGGAAAAGGTTCTCTTTTGGAAAGATTAAGGGCAGTAAAAAGTATAAATTAAGGGAAGATTTATGGATATAAGTAAAATAATTGAACTGGCACGAGGTGAAGAGGAAGTTGATTTAGTTTATGGAATCTTATAGGTTTCAAGTGGAATCACTGCAAGGTGTATAGTCTTTTAGAGTTCTATAAAGACAAAGAGTAATAAAAATGGAAATAATCAATATTAATGATACAGTTTCTTTCGTAACCAAAGACGGATCCCTTATCAGAGAGGTTCTTTCTTTCAGAAACTCTTATCTTAAAAATCAATCTTTAGCCGAAGCAACTCTACTGCCAGGTAGAGCCACTTTAGAACACTACCATCTTGAATCAGAAGAGATATACTATATAGTACAAGGGCGAGGGCGAATTAGAATAGAGGGGGAGATGAGGGAGATAAAACCAGGGGATGGCATAGTCATTCTCCCGGGGAAAAGACATAAAGTATGGAATGCAGGAGAAGAGAATCTGATTTTTCTCTGCTGTTGCAGTCCAGCTTATACTGATGAAGATACCATCATTACCAAATAATCTATTTTAGGAGGAAGGTTAAATGAAAATAACTCAAAAGCAAGAAGGAGAAGTGTACGTTTTTTCCCTGGATGGTCGTTTCGACGCTCATTCTGCAGGAGATGTGGAAAATAAACTAAACTTAGCTCTATCACAAGGGGCACAGAAATTGCTTATAGATATGAACGGGACAGAATATATAAGCAGTGCTGGATTAAGAGTTCTCCTGGCAATCGCTAAGAAATTAAAAAAAGAAGGTCAGGTAAAAGTTTGCTGCCTTCAACCTTACGTAAAGGAAGTTTTTGATATTGCTGGGTTTACTCAAATTTTCAAAATTTACGATACCTGCCAGGAAGGGATAGATAGTTTTTGAATTCTGAGCATCAAGAAAATTAACCACTGAGAACACTGAACTCACTGAAAATTTTAAGAAAGCAAAGGGCTAAGCAAAAGGCAGATGCGTAGATGAGTTAACGAGAATTCTTCTTTTCTCTGTCAATCGTAGTTGCCCAATTCATTGGGCGAATTTAATGCGCCGATAAATCGGCAAGCTACAGTAATTACAAGCGAGGAACCTCACATTTTTTAGAGAAACTTACCTATTGCCCCTGTGGTTAAGTTTTGACACTACCTAAAATATATTATAAGAGGGAAAAATGAAAAAAATGCCCTCATCTATTACCCTAAAGGCTTCTTTGGAAAACCTGGCCAGAGTAAATGATTTTGTTCATAAATGGGCTAAAGAAATAGGTTTGTCTAATCATAGTGGAAAAGAACTCACTTTAGCTGTAGAGGAAGCCTATGTGAATATAGTCAACCATTCCTATCCAAAATCCGTGGGTAAGGTAACTATTGATTGTTGGATAGATGGGGATAGGTTAATACTGAAAATAAAAGATGAGGGAATTCCTTTCAATCCCTTAACATTAACACAGCCCAACCTTACTTCCCGTCTGGAAGAAAGAAAAATAGGAGGACTGGGGATTTTTCTCATGCAAAGACTCATGGATAGTGTGGAATATGAACGCAAGGGGAAATACAACCTGTTGACTTTAATGAAGAAAAATTGAACTCTATTCACCACAGAGGTCACAGAGTAGTTAATAGTTTTCCTAATTCTCTGCGAACTCCGCGTGCTCTGTTGTGAATAGAGTTCAATTCAAAAAGAAGATAATTTGGGAGATTCTATTATTGAGATTTTCTTTTTACTGGTTGAAAAAATATGTATAGTAATTGTGGTTGCCTATCTTATAACCCGAACAAAATGTTTTAACAATCTCATTGTTAAACAGCCTACCTTTTGGGATCGTCTAATATTGATATTGGCTTTTGGTGGATTTTCCATATATGGTACCTACAGCGGAATAGAGATGCTCGGAGGCATCGCTAATATCAGGGACCTTGGTCCAATGATTGCTGGTCTGATAGGAGGACCTTTTATTGGACTGGGGGCGGGTTTGATCGGTGGTATACATCGCTATTTTCTGGGAGGTTTTACTGACATTCCCTGTGCTCTGGCTACTATAATCTCTGGTCTTTTAGGTGGTTTAATTTATACGCTTAAAAAGAAAGAGTTTGTTGGCATTTTCTGGGCAGTTCTTTTTGCTGTTTTTATGGAATTATTTCATATGCTCCTCGCTCTTTTAATATCTAAACCTTTTACTGATGCTCTTCAACTCGTTAAAGAGGTGAGCCTACCTATGATCATCGCCAATGGGATAGGAGTCGGCGTCTTTGCCCTCATTGTCGTAAATTTGATAAAGGAAAAAAGAACAGGCTTTGAGAGGGATAGATACTATGCTGAGTTAGAGCGCAAAATTTATGAAATGGAGAAATTATATCACCTGGGAGTTCAGGTAAGCTCTACCCTTGATATTGATGTTGTGCTGGATTTATGTATAAATACAACTGTAGAAGTGCTTGAGGCTAAAATGGGACTTCTCTTTTTAATGGATGAAAAAAGCAATCAGTTATTTCTTGGTACAATGGCAATCTCTGAAGACGAAACGCATAGCGCATCACCGGGAAGTTCCACCAGAATTGTAAAAACAGAGAAAATACGTTTAGAGAAAGAAAAAGGTATTGCCAACCGGGTAGCTAAAAACAAAGAACCACTTCTCGTGAATGATATCGATGAAGATGAACTATTGAATCCTGTCTATAAGAATGCCAATTTTAAGATTACATCTTCTCTTTGTGTTCCTTTATTGATAAAGGATAGAGTTATTGGAATCATTCAGGTGTGCAACAAGAGAAAAGACATCTCTTTTACTCGTGAGGACCAACATCTACTTGTTTCTTTTGCTGTGCATGCAGCAATAGCTATTGAGAATGCCAATCTATACCGGGAAGTGGCTGAAAAAGAGCGCATGAAAAGAGAATTGGAAATCGCCCATAAGCTTCAAGTAAGTCTTCTTCCTGATAAGCCTCCCCAGATCAAAGGCTACCAAATTGCAGCCATGAGTCAACCAGCAAGGGAAGTAGGTGGCGATTTTTATGATTTCATTGATATTACTGAGAATAAAATTGGCCTTGTGATAGGTGATGTATCCGGAAAAGGATTACCAGCAGCTTTATTTATGGCACTTTCTCGAAGCTTTCTTCGAGCTCAGGCTATCGGAAATCTAAAGGCAAACATTGTCCTCGAAAGAGCCAACCAACTCATTGCCAATGATGCAAGGGAGGGAATGTTTGTAACTGTCTTCTATGCTATTTTAGATACTTCTGGTAAGATTTTAAAAATTTCCAATGCTGGCCATAACCCACCTCTTCTCTTTCATTCAAGC
>JAUWZM010000035.1 GCA_030615365.1 Candidatus Aerophobota bacterium
TTTCATTAGGCTTGCCTCCTTTTTGGTGGATTTACCAAATCCTACCTTAAAGGTAGGGGGGAGGCAAGTCAATTTCACTAAAACACTTGATAATAAAGAATTTAAAAGAAAATTACTAAAGAACTTTTGACAATACTATAAATAGAAAAAGGAGAGAATTATGGTGGATAGGAAAACCACAGTGATACTTAAGGCGAAACTGGACAAGAAAAACTACCAGAAGCTTATGCAGATAAACAATCCAGAACTCTATCAGTTTATTGGAAAGTATATAGGACTTTGCAATCCTGCTAAAGTTTTTGTGTGCAGTGATTCGCCAGAGGATATTCAACATATCAGGGAAGATGCGATAAAATCTGGAGAGGAAAAAAAGCTTGCTACAAATGGTCACACTGTTCATTTTGATGGTTATTACGATCAGGCAAGGGATAAGGAGCATACCAAACTGCTATTTCCCCAGGATATTGATTCAGACCCAAATTTAAATGCGATAGACAAGAGGAAAGGGTTAGATGAAATCCAGACTCTTTTAAAAAACATTATGCAAAATCACAAATTGTATATTTGCTTTTTCTGTTTAGGGCCGGTTGAGTCTGAATTTTCTATACCCTGCGTTCAACTTACAGATTCCAGCTATGTAGCCCACAGCGAGGGCTTGCTGTACAGAAGGGGATATGAGAGATTCAAAAAATTGGATAACTCTAAACATTTCTTTAGATTTGTGCACAGTGAGGGAGAGCTTCAAAATGGTGCAAGCTTAACTATTGAAAAGCGTAGAATATACATTGATACGGAAGAAAACATTGTGTATAGTGTAAATACTCAGTATGGTGGTAATACCATTGGGCTTAAAAAGTTAGCAATGCGTCTGGCAATAAATAAATCCTCTCGGGAAGGTTGGCTGACAGAACATATGTTTATTATGGGGGTGCATGGTCCAAATAACAGAGTCACTTATTTTACAGGGGCATTTCCAAGCGCATGTGGAAAAACTTCAACTTCAATGATAAAGGGTGAAACTATAATTGGCGATGATATAGCTTATCTGAGAAAAAAGATGGGTAAAATAAGAGCAGTTAACCCAGAAAAAGGGATATTTGGAATAATAAGGGACGTAAACTCTAAAGATGACCCAGTAATATGGGAGGTGCTTAACAGTTCAGGTGAAATCATATTTTCAAATGTGCTCGTTACTAAGAGTGGAGATGTTTACTGGATTGGGAAAGATGGAGAAATTCCCACCAGTGGTTTCAATTACTCGGGAGAATGGATGCTGGGGAGTAAAAATAGTGAGGGTAATGAGATAACACCCTCACATGGTAATGCCCGATTTATACTGAATATGAAACTTTTAAAAAATTTGGATTCAAAGGCTAACCACCCTGATGGCGTTATTATAGGGGGAATAATATATGGGGGCAGAGATTCGGATACATCTGTACCAGTTGAGGGGTCTTTTGACTGGGTACATGGCATGATAACTAAAGGTGCATCATTAGAATCAGAAACTACTACCGCAACCTTAGGAAAAGAAGGAATTAGAAAATTCAATCCTATGGCAAATTTAGATTTTCTATCCATACCCTTAAGCAGGTATATAAAAAACAATTTAGATTTTGGTAAGAATATAGAGAACCCGCCCCATATTTTCTCTGTTAACTACTTTCTGAGAGATAAAGAAGGAAATTTTCTAAACAGTAAGTCCGATAAGGCAGTTTGGCTTAAATGGATGGAACTGCGATCACACAAAGATATTGGAGCAATAAAGACACCTATCGGGTTTATACCAAAATACCAGGATCTTAAAAAGTTGTTTATAGAAGTGCTCAATAAAGATTATCCTGAAAAGGACTATGTGAGACAATTTACATTAAAGATTCCAGAGAACCTATTGAAAATATCTCGAATAATAAAAATTTACGAGACTAATGTTCCCAACCCACCAAAAATTATATTTAAAATACTCAAAGAGCAAAAACAAAGATTAAAAACTGCAAGAGAAAAATATGGAGACTATATTCCTCCAACCAATTGGCTCATGGCTGATAGCTCATAATCTTAAATAAAAATTGAAATAAATTTAGCTTTTCTAAAATTTTCCTCTTTTCTCTGTCAATTTAAAAAGCAGAGAGTTCTGAAAAATCCTTTTTATTTTTGCTGCTCAGCGAGGTGTTTCCATAAGGCAGCGGCGATCAAGGCGGGTCTATGTGTTCAAATTTTTAGTTATCCTGTAACCTGATACATCGCCCATAAGAGCTACGGTATAAAGATTAAGAGTAGAACTTAGCCGCAGGCGCCCGGAAAGCACCGAGCAAAGAGCAGCCTCAGACTTTTCCCAGAGTCCCTCTTACTTGGTTTTCAATACGCTGCTGGAAAAGCATTGGTAATTAGATGAATTTTTTTAGGCTCCCTTCCCTCCGTTAAAATACACACTACATCAAAGCGACAGGATATATCTTTTAGTTTGTGGTGGGAAAAATAGGTTAAGGCTAATCTGGTAAGACGCAGTTGTTTGGAATAGTTAACAGCTTCTTGAGGCAGGCCAAAAGCTAAAGAACTTCTGGTTTTTACTTCTACAAATACTATTTTTTCTTTATCCCTTGCTACTATGTCTATTTCTCCCAATCGGCAGCGATAATTCTTCTCTAAGATTTGATAGCCCCTCTTTTTAAGAAAATTTACCGCTAACTCTTCTCCGTCCTTGCCTAAGTTTTTTCTGGTGATTTTATTCAAGGGAGCACTTTCCTTCTTCCCTTCCCCTTGATGGGAAAGGAAGATATCATTATTCCTTCTCTCTCCTCCCTTGAGGGGAGGGGATTAAGGGGAGGGTGAATTAAAACAAAGTGGGGGTGAATATTGAATCAAGGAGCTCCATTTTTGCTTCCCCTGCATAGAACCTTGAACGTCAAACCTTTAGCCCTTTGCCTTTCACCTTCTCCACTCATTACTATCGGAGAGGATTTCTTATAATTTTAATTCTCCACGGTGGCCAATAGATAAAAAAAGCCTCTCCTCTAATGTTTTCCTCTGGAACAAAACCCCAGAAGCGGCTATCGTCACTGGAATCACGATTATCTCCCATCATAAACAAAGAGCCGGGGGGAACTTTAATTGGGCCATAATCATCACGAGGAAAACCAACTTCCCAGTTATCAGAATGAAAAGCATAAGGTTCTTTCAATTCTTCTCCATTAATAAAGACTTGTTTGTTTCTAATTTGCACAACATCCCCAGGCAATCCAA
Source organism: Candidatus Aerophobota bacterium (assembly GCA_030615365.1). Next base: position 3,244 of record JAUWZM010000035.1, read on the forward strand.
TTGCTCTTTTCACAAAATCTTTTTTAGGATTAAGGGGGTATTCAAAAACAATTATATCTCCACGTTTTACCCAATTTATATTATAGAAAAGCTTATAGGCCATAATGCGATCGTTTATATTTAAATAGGGTATCATAGACCCGGTAGGAATCCAGAAAGTTCCCATTATAAAGGTGCGAATTAAAAAGGCAAGGACAAGAGCAATTACTACAGTTTCAACTGTCTCTTTTATACCAGAAAGAACCTTTTTCTTCATCTTTTAACTTTTGTCCTTAAATAAGATAAATTAGCTCTTTTTGCTCTACCCTTTTTAATTACACTTATTTTTTTGATGAGGGGCGAGTGCAGAGGAAAGACTCTTTCTACACCGATACCAAAGGATATCTTCCTCACGGTAAAGGTTTCTCTAATTCCTCCCTCTTTCCTTTTAAGGACAACTCCCTCAAAAACTTGAATTCTTTCTCTCCCTATTTCTTTGCCCTCTTTTTTAACCCCTTCTTTGCCCTCTTCTCTGAAAATAAAATGAACAGCTACCGTATCTCCAGGCCTAAAATCTGATAGCTCATTCCTTTTGAATTTTTCCTCAACTTCTTTAATCCATATATCCATTAGTAAGTCCTTATCAGTTAGCTTTTACCAAGCATTTAACTAATTTTTAATTTCTTTGAGCCATTTCTTATCTTCAAGGGTAAGATTAGCTTCTTTTAGCAAATCAGGTCTTTTTTTTAAAGTCTTCTCCAACATCTTTTTTCTTCGCCATCGTTTAATCTTCTGGTGATTACCAGATAAAAGAACATCCGGCACCTTCCATTTCATAAAATCTGCTGGTCTTGTGTACTGAGGGTAATCTAAAAGACCCTGGTAAAAGGAGTCCTCCTTTGCTGAATTTTCATTTCCTAGAACTCCCGGTAGCACTCGAGTAATTGCATCCACTACTACCATAGCTGGCAACTCTCCTCCACTTACTACATAGTCACCTATGGATATTTCCTCGTCTATTAGATGCTCTCTTACCCTTTCATCCATTCCTTCATAATGTCCACAGAGAAGAATCAGATTCTTCTCCTGGGATAGTTCTTTTGCCATATCCTGATTAAACTTTTTCCCCTGGGGGGACAGAAGAATAACCTCAACTGCCCCCTTTGTTTTCGCCTTGATATGTCTTAAAGCTCTATAAATGGGCTCTATCTTCATTACCATCCCCGCTCCCCCACCAAAGGGGGTATCATCGACACTGCGGTGACGATCAAAGGTAAAACAGCGAAGGTTGTAAAGGTTGATCTTCAGAAGCCCCTTTTCCTGGGCCCTTTTAATTATACTTTTGCCAAAAGGGTCTGTAAACATAGAGGGGAACAGAGTAATAATATCAATCCTCATAGTTTATTCTTCTAAAATCTCCACCATTACTCTTTTTCTTAGCTTAGCAGCAGCCGCCCCTACAATTGTTCTCAGAGCATTAGCTACCCTACCTCCCTTTCCTATTACTTTCCCCATATCTTCTTTCGCAACAGAGATTTCCAGCAGAATAACTTTTTCTGCCTTTATCTCCTGCACCTTCACATCTTCCGGTCTGTCCACTATCTTTTTGATGATATACTCAACCAGTTCACGCATGCTTGCCTCCTTTTTTGATCCAGCTTTGAATAAACTTACCATTTTTTCTCTCTCTATTTCTCCGGCAATTCATTTTGATTAAACACAGAATAGTTGACCAACAGTTTTCGCACTGAGTTGGATAGCTCACCTCCCTTTCCTATCCAGGTCTTTATTTTTTCTTTATTTGCCTTTACTATCTTACCTCGAGGATCATACCACCCCAAGTTTTCAATAAATTTACCTTTAGGTGATGAGCGAGAATCAGCTGCTACTATCCGATAAAAAGGAAGTTTATTAGCCCCTGTTCTTCTAAGTCGAATTCGTACTGACACTCCATGCCCCTCCTTTCTTTATTAATTTCTCTTTTATATCTAAAATTGCCTTTTCAGGATCAGGCATTCCAAAAATAGAGGTTCCCATTACCAGAATATTAGCTCCTGCGTTCACTACCTTTTCAGCCGTTTCTCCATTAATGCCTCCATCTACTTCTATGTCAAGCTGGATGTCTCTTTTCTCCGCTGTCTGTCGAAGATCTTTAATCTTGGGCAAAACCTCAGGGATAAAATTTTGAGCGCCAAAGCCTGGATTAACCGTCATAAGGAGAACTAAATCCAGTTTGGGTAATATATATTTCAGATTGCATAAAGAGGTAGCAGGATTAAGGGCTACCCCTGCTTTAACTCCTTTCTCTTTAATAGAACTAATCAATCTGTCCAGGTGCCGGGCTACCTCAAGGTGAACAGTGAGGAATTCACAACCAATTTTAGCAAAGGGCTCAATCCATTCCTCAGGATTATCTACCATTAAATGAACATCAAAAGATAGGTTAGTTTTTTTCCTTAATGCCCTCACCAATCCTGGACCGAAAGTTATGTTAGGAACAAAATGCCCATCCATTATATCAAAGTGAATAATATCTGCCTTTCGCTCTACTTTTTTAACCTCACACTCAAGACAGCTAAAATCAGAGGCTAAAATCGAAGGGGCTATTTTTAAGTCAATTTGTTTCCTCATTCCTCCACGTTCTCCACTTGAAATAACTCATCGTCAATGTAAATCCTTATCTCTCCCTTCCCCTTTACTTGAGAGCTTATCCATAGGTCTTTGCCTGGAGATTGCCATCCATACTCTACTTCTCTTTCTCCTTCCTCATCTAAAATTACAGCCCTTACTTCTCGTTTATCTAACCCCACGGGTATTCTTATTTTTGTGAATATCTGTTTATATCTTGATGAAGAATTTTTCTTTTCTCTGGATCCAACACCCACTGTAAACTCAATTTTTTCATCCGGGGTTACCATAGAACCAGGAGAAGGAGACTGAGAAATAATTAATCCTTCTTTCCCGGAAGTGGATTCCTTTATTTTCCCTATACTTAAAGAGGTGGCTCCCAGAAAAGCCTTTGCGTTCTCTATTGTTTTTCCTACCAGGTTAGGCATGTAGAAGCTATTTTTCTCAAAGCCCAGGCTTATCAACAGGCTTATTCCTTCTTCCTCGTATATCTCCTCATTGGGAGAAGGGTCCTGAGCTATAATTTCGTCCTGAGGAACAGATGAGTAAATATGACTCAAGCAACCTATCTTAAGGCCCCCCTGAGAAAGAAAAACTTTTGCTTCTCTGAATTCCATCCCCACGACAGAAGGAACAGAAATTGTTTTCCCCCCCTTACTTATCACTACCTCAATACTTCTATTTTTTTGGACCTTTATTCCCGGAGAAGGAACCTGGGAAATTACAACATTAGGAGGAACCTTATCTGAATACTTTTCTCCTGTTACTCGTAGGCTGAGATTGTTTTTGCTTAAAAGAACAACTGCTTCATCTAATTTTTTACCCGCGATCTGGGGAACCTCTATATTTTCAGGAGGAATCAATATTCTCAAGGTAAGGTAAACTGCTCCTCCAGCTACAATTAAAAGAACAATAAATATTCCAATTACCTTTAAGAATAATTTTATCCAATTTGGCAAGTTTTACCTCTTTAGACTTTCTTTGACCTCCTCCACCAGACGGGTAAATTCCTGGGGATTACGAATAGCTAATTCAGAGAGAACTTTTCTATTTAAATTAATATTGGCCTCTCTCATCCCTCTTATGAATTTACTATAAGATATGCCTCGTTCCCTAACCGCTGCATTTATTCTAATAATCCAGAGTTTACGAAAATCTCTCTTTCTTCTTCTTCTGTCTTTATAGCTGGTAGAAAGAGATTTTTTTAAAGCTTCGGATGCCTGGGTAAACAATTTGCTTCTTCCACCTCTAAATCCCTTCGCTAACCTCATTATCTTTTTTCTCTTTTTGGTATGAATAACACCTCTTTTAACTCTACTCATCTAAGTCCCCTTAACTTTATTTAGCCCCCAGGAAGTAATCTCTTAATCTTTTTAGAGTCGACCTTCTTTAATAAAGTTCCCTTCCTCAATCTTCTCTTTCTCTTAGAAGTTTTTCCTGTCTTTAAATGAGAAGCGTAGGCACTAAATCTTTTTAGCTTCCCCTTTTTAGTAAACGTAAATCTTTTTTTAGCTCCCTTGTGGGTTTTAATCTTAGGCATAGTGTATATCCTCGTTCATTTCGTTAGTTGGATCATTGCCAGGAGCGAAGCAATCTTTGGCTTACCTTTTTATTCTCCCTGTTCCATTTTTCATCCCTGCTGTTTCCCGGGATGAATCCATAGCTAAGCAGCTGGACTTTTTTTATCTTATTTCGGTATCAAGTACTCTTCGAATCTTCTCCCAATATCAGCAGGACGTGATTCTACCCTTCCTACTTCTTCTACCCGTTCGATCACTTGTTTTAATAGGAGCTTGCCTTCTTCTTTATAAATTTTTTCTCTTCCTTTAAATCTCACAGATATTTTTACTTTATGGCCTTCCTGAAGAAAATTGTGTACTTTCTTTATCTTGGTTTCTAAATCATGCTTTCCTATACGATAACTCAATCTTATTTCCTTGAGAACATCGCTAGATTGTTTCTTTTTGGTTTTCCTTCTTTTTTTATCCAGTTGATATTTAAGTTTTCCGTAATCCAACAAGCGACACACTGGAGGAGTGGCCTGTGGAGATACTTCAACCAGATCAAGTTCTTCTTTGCGAGCAGCCTCAAGGGCCTGCTTGAGAGAGACTACTCCCATCTGCTTGCCCCGGGCGTCGACTAACCTTACTTTACTCGCCTTAATTCTTTCATTCACCAACATTCTTGAACTTTTGTTAATAAAACTCTCCTTATTTATTCTCGATGCGTAACCTTGTCTTTTACCAGTCGAAGAAAATTTTCGATAGTAATATCCTTGAGGTTATCACCCTTTCTTTCTCGCACAGTGAGAACTCTTTTCTTCATTTCATTTTTACCCAGAATAACCATATACGGTATTCGATCCAGCTCAGCTTCCCTTACTTTATTTCCCAGCATCTCATTTTTAGTATTTATCTCAACTCTTATTTCCTCATTTATCATTTTTTGGTAAATATCTTGAGCAAAGAATGTTTCTTTTTCAGTTACAGTTAATATTCGCACCTGAATAGGGGAAAGCCAGAGAGGAAAGTCACCTTTCGAATGTTCAATTAATACCCCGAGAAATCTCTCAATAGTTCCCAGGACCACCCGATGAATCATAACTACTCGTTTTTTCCTCCCATCGGGAGCTACATAAGTTAAATTAAATCTTTCGGGCAAATTAAAATCTACCTGAATCGTAGGTCCCTGCCACAGCCGACCCAGAGCATCTTCCATCTGAATATCTATTTTAGGTCCATAAAAGGCTCCTTCTCCCGGGGCAATTTCAAAATTTAAGTTTTCTTCCTTTAGAGCTTCCTTTAGATCTTTGGTAGCTTTGTCCCAGGAAGTCAAAGATCCAATATATTTGGCAGGACGTGTTGATAGAGTAACTCGATATCCCAGTTTAAATACATTCATCATAAACAGGATGAACCTAATAACTCCTCTTACTTCTTCGACTACTTGAGAGGGCATACAGAAAATATGAGCATCATCTTGAGTGAAACCTCTTAGTCTTAGTAGACCATGAAGAACCCCCGACTCCTCACGTCGATACACAGTACCCAGCTCAAAAAATCTTAAAGGGATGTCCCGGTAACTCCTTATCTTGCTTTTATAGATTAATATATGGCCAGGGCAGTTCATTGGTTTTATCACATATTCTTCTTTATCAACTGAAAATACATACATATTTTCTCGGTAAAAGTCAAGGTGCCCGGACTCTTTCCAAAGATGAGATCGAGAAATATGAGGAGTCCATACTAATTGATAACCTCTTTTGAGATGTTCCTTTTTTTCAAAATTTTCCAGGATCTCTCTTAGCATAGCTCCTCGAGGAGGATAAATAGCTAAACCTGCACCTATTTGTGGCGACATAGTGAAAAGGCGTAAGTCTTTTCCTATTCTGCGATGATCTCTCTTTTTAGCTTCCTCTAACATATCGAGATGTTGCTTCATTGCCTCCTGAGTGAAAAAAGCTGTTCCGTATATTCTGGATAGCATTGGATTCCCTTCTTTTCCCTTCCAATAGGCTCCTGCAACAGAGCGAAGAGTAAAGAATTCTACCTCTCCCGTGTTCTGAAGATGTGGTCCCCGACACAGGTCTACAAAATCCCCCTGAGAGTAAAGAGTAACTGCATCATCTTCTATTTCTTTTAACAATTCTAATTTATATGGTTCTTCCCTTTCTTTAAAAATATACTCTGCGTTAGATTTATTCACTTTCTCTTTCTTAAAAGGAAAATTTTCTTTTACTATTCTTCTCATCTCTTCTTCTATACGAGGCAGGCTTTGAGAAAGCAGTTCTCCATCTATATCAAAATCGTAGTAAAAACCATCTTTGATTGACGGACCTATTCCCAGTTTTGCTTTAGGGAAAAACCTCTTCACTGCCTGAGCTAAAATATGAGAGGCGCTATGTCGAAGAGTACTTAAATCTTGAGAATTCTCTTTTTGCAAAAAATTTTTCCTTTATCAAAGAATTATTTGGTGCCCAGTGCTGGACTTGAACCAGCGACCCCTTGCATGTCAAGCAAGTACTCTAACCACTGAGCTAACTGGGCGTAGATAAATCAAGTAGTCCTGTAGTCTTATAGTGAACATAACAGTGTAGCCGCAACTTTTAAGTTGCGCTGGTTTTTCGCAGGCTAACGCCTGCGGCTACCTAAGAATAAATAGGTAGTCTGGTAGTCTGATTAAGAGTTCTTTTGGCTAAAGACTATTAGACTAACTGGCTGTTGACTATTCTACACATAGTAAATCTGTCAGTAATTTACTTCTTGCAAATTGCTGAAGGCGGCACCCGGATTCGAACCGGGGAATTAAGGATTTGCAGTCCTCCGCCTTTCCGCTTGGCTATGCCGCCCTAAAACAACAGAGTAAACTATTCCTATTTGTTGCTATTCAGCCACAGATAGACGCTGATATTTCTTTTTAGTTACAATTTCGCCACCAAGACACGAAGACACCAAGGATAAATGCGTGAATGTGTTCATGTGTGAATGCATGAATGAGTTGATAAGTAAAACGCATCTACGCATTAACAGATTAACGAGATTATAAATTCATATTACTTCTTTGTGCCTTGGTGACTTAGTGGCCGAGGTGTTAACTTTTAAGAATAATATCTGTGATTTCTTGTGTTGGAACCTATTTGTGTTTATCTGTGTGAATCCGTGGCTGAACTGTTACACAATTTCTTCGTATTCAATTTTTCCTTTTCCAAAATGAGAAATAAGCGCCTTACTACTTTGGGGAATGAATCTGTCTAAAGTAGTGGCTAAATAGTTACTCCTCTTCTGCCTCTTCTGAGAAAGTATCTTTCTCCAAAACAGTTCTATGGTCAGTAGGAGTCATTTTACACTCACCATTGAAAAACCCCCCTTCAGCAATGGTCAAGTCAGAAGCTTTTACCTTTCCCTCCAGGCTTCCTGTCGAAGAGAGCTCTACCCTTTCCTCACAGTCAATATTACCTATAACTTTTCCTCCAATGAAAACAGATCTGGCCTTAATATTTGCCTGCACTATGGCGTCTTCCCCTAAGACTAAACTTCCTTCAGTTCTAATTTCTCCTGTAAACTTACCATCGATTCTAAGGCTTCCTCTGTCTATCAGACTCCCCTTAAATTCTGTTTCTCTCCCAATTACACTGCTGGTTCTCCCCTCATTTTTTTTTCTTTTAAACATTTTTCCCTCTCTAAGATTAACCTAAAGGTTCTACCATTAAATTTAAAGGATTCACAGTTTTTCCATTGCTCCAGACCTCAAAATGCAAATGAGGACCCGTGCTATGCCCAGTATTTCCAACTCTGCCTATAATCTGTCCCTTACTTACCCAAGACCCTTTTTTCACCAGTATGCGAGAGAGGTGCCCATAAACAGTTGAGTATCCGTATTCATTTTTTATTTGAATTTTTAAACCATAGGCATTATCCCAGCTTGCATAAGTAACTTTCCCCTGAGCGGCAGCTTTTACTGAGGTTCCCCAGGGAGCAACAATGTCAATAGCCGCATGGAACTCCCATTTTTTAGAAATGGGGTGCCTTCTCCGGCCATAACCTGAAGATATCCATCCCTGAACAGGAAATATATTGGGGGTCGAGGCAAAAAGCTCTTTTTTTTCCTCAACTATTTTTTCAACTCTATTAAAATTTTCTTTCTGCCTTATAGCTTCATTTTGAAGAAAGGCAATGTTATTTTCAATTTTTTCAATAATCCCTAAGGAATTAAATTCCCCTCCTTTTTCTTCCCCCAAAGGGATGTACTTTTCTGGCCCTCCTTTACCCAGTTGCTCGGATGTGCCAGATTTTCCTCCCATGCCAGCGAGAGTTCTCAATCGATTTTCTGTTTCTTTTAGCTCATTTAACTTCTCGTTAAACTCTTTTACTTGCCCTGCTAGAGAGATTATTTTTTCCTGTTGTATTTGATTCATTCGCACCAGTTGATCGAGATATACCAATTTTTCCTTTAGCTGTCTGTAGTCATTGATAAAGTAAAAAAGAGCAAAAAAGGCTATTGTTATAGCTATTAGCGTGAAAGGAAATGTGAATCTTGGAATCCTGACTCGTCTAATCTTTTCATGAGAAGAATAAGGAATAATCATCAAAGTGGAAAACTTAGAATTTTTTTTCATCTTTTTACCACCTCTTTAATGAGAGTATACTACACATAAAGGCAAATGTAAAGACCTTATGTTGTTAATTAATGATAGAGAATTTTCTTAAAATTGTCAAGGGATCGCTTTTCTCCAGTTTTGTTAATTAGAGTCTTAAGAGTGCATTATTTTTTCTTGGTTTAAAAATGCCGTAATTATCTTCTTGGAAAACTATGAAAGAATGTACCAGCTTGGCGTATCTAAAGTTTTCTTTTTTTGTATCATTCCGAGATTCCCAAAGGGAAGCATGGCATTCTCTTAAGCTGCTGCATTTACAAGATGCTATTTTTTCCAATCTTTAGTATATGGAGTATATAAGAAATCTGTTAAAAGACAAGCAAAGAATCTATTTTTGCCTTTAAAAGAAAATCTGCTATAATTTAAAAATCGTAACAGTTCAGGCCACTAAGTCACCAGGGCACAAAGAAGTGATATTAATTTTAAACCTCCATCGGAAAGAGAAGAATCCATTGCTGAAAAAATTAACCATTGAAGACACAGAATACGCTAAAAATTTTAAGACCGGGGTTTACTTGGTGTCTTCGTGTCTTGGTGGCTGAATAGTAACAAATTAATTACTGAAGAGGCTGAAGGCGAAGGGCTAAAGGTTTAAAGCTCGACGTTCAAGGTTCTACGCATTAGCCGACAAACCAGACAAAGGAGATTCTCATGGAAAAAGGAAAATTTATCCTCATCGATGGAAATGCTTTGCTTTATCGCTCTTTCTATGCTCTTCCCCCTTTAGCTAATTCTCAAGGAATTCCCACCGGTGGGGTTTATGGATTTACCCGTATTCTTTTAAAGCTTTTGCGAGAAGAAAATCCTACCTATTTAGCCTGCGCTTTTGATAAAGGGAAGAAAACTTTCAGGCATAAAAAATATAAGGAATACAAAGCTACCCGCCCTAAAACACCTCAAGAGCTAATTGCCCAGATTCCTTTAATTAAAGAGGTTCTTGAAGGTTTCGATATCCCAATTTTTGAGGAAGAGGAGTACGAGGCTGATGACATACTGGTAACTTTGGCTAAAAAAGCTGAACACATGGGATTAGAGGTAAAGATTTTCACAGGAGACAAAGATATCCTGCAAATAGTTTCTCCTTCCATTAATGTTGTTCGTTTCAAGAAGGGGATTAGCCAAACTCAACTCTTCGATGAGGAGCAGGTTAAAAAAGAATACGGAGTTTTTCCTTCTCAAATAGCTGATTACCTTTCCCTTGCAGGAGATGTCTCCGATAATATTCCAGGAGTTTCTGGGATAGGTCCTGTCACAGCAAAAAATCTTATCCAGAAATTTGGCAGCCTGGAAAATATCCTTACTAATCTTGAGCAAATCTCACCTAAAACAGGTGAACTTTTAAAAAAATACTCTGAGCAGGCAAGGCTAAGTAAAAAATTAACCACTCTCCTGACATGTGTTCCTGTAAAGGTAGATTTAAATAAATTTAAGGTACGTACCCCTCAAAGGGACTTACTCTTTCCCATCTTTAAGAAATTGGAGTTTAAGGAGTTAGTGAAACAATTTCAGCCCTCCCTCTCTCTATCATTCACTGTTAAGGATATTGACTCTCAGGAAGAGCTTGAAAATCTTATCCATAAGCTGTCTGAAGAAGCCTTTATCATAGAGGTAGGGGAAAAAGAGCTTGTTTTTTCTTTTGTTCAAACAGAAGATATTTACCAGGTGGTTTTAAACCAGAAAAATTTAAATAAATTAAGGCCTGTTCTTGAGAATCCCGAGATTAAAAAGTTGGGGCATGATTTAAAATCTTCAATGTTAAAATTAAGAAAAATAGGATGTGGTTTAAAGGGGCTATATTTTGATACTCAGGTAGCTGCGTATCTTTTAAATCCTTCATCTGTTAGTTATTCTCTGAGAGATTTAGCTTTTCAATATACAGGACAAGATAGAGAAGATCTATCCTCTGTGCAAAGAACCAGGATAATTAAAGAACTTTATACCCCATTAAAGGATAATTTAAAAAAACTAGGAATGTGGGATTTATTTTCCAATATAGAGATGCCCTTAATAGAAGTCCTGGGGGTTATGCAGGAAAGAGGAATTAAAATAGATAAAGAAATTCTGAATGATTTTCTTTTGGAGATAAAAGAGAAAAGAGAAAAAATAGAGGAGGAAATTTACAGGGAAGCAGGAGAGCAGTTCAATATTAATTCTTCCCAGCAACTGGGAAAGATTCTCTTTGAGAAACTCAATCTTCCGGTGGTAAAAAAAACAAAAACGGGCTACTCTACAGATGAGGAAGTTTTGCAGGCTCTTTCCCGCATCCATCCTTCTTTAAAAAAGATAATAGAGTACAGACATCTTTTTAAATTAGAGTCCACTTATATTCAACCTTTCCTCGGTTTAATTGACCCTGCTACAAGAAGAATTCATACATCTTTTAATCAAACTATCACCGCTACAGGAAGATTATCCTCATCTAAGCCCAATCTTCAAAACATCCCCATTAGAGAAAAATTGGGGGAAAGAATAAGAAAAGTTTTTGTAGCTGAAAAGGATTATCTTTTTCTATCTGCTGATTATTCCCAGATTGAATTAAGAATTTTAGCGCATCTTTCTAAAGACCCTAATTTAAAGTCTGCTTTTATTCAAGGGGTGGATATCCATCAGCAAACAGCGGCAGAGATTTTTTCAGTTTTACCTCTTCAGATTACCTCTCAAATGAGAAGGCAGGCTAAGGCAGTTAACTTTGGGATTATTTATGGAATGTCATCTTATGGACTTTCCCGAAGCTTAGGGATTTCTGAGAAAGAGGCGGGTGAATATATTGATAGATATTTTGATCGCTATCCTAAGGTAAGAAAGTATATTGAAAAAACTCTGGAAAAGGCTCGTAAGGATCATTATGTAACAACTCTTACAGGAAGAAGGCGATACTTGCCCGAGATTGGCTCTCCCAACCGCAGGAGAAGAGAATTTGCTGAACGCACAGCCATTAATTCCCCCATTCAGGGAGGAGCAGCTGATTTGATTAAAATAGCTATGGTTAATCTTTGTCAAGAATTTAAGAAAGAGAAAATAGAGGCCTGGATCCTTCTTCAAATTCACGACGAGCTTCTTTTTGAGGTGCCTTACAGAGAAATAGAGGAAGCTAAAAGAATAGTTAAAAGAGAAATGGAAGGGGCAGCGAAGCTTTCCGTTCCCCTCTTAGTAAAAATTAAGACAGGAAAAAACTGGGTCGAGATGAGGTAATCATTATGACTGAGAAGTTAACCAAGGAAGAGCTTTTAGCTAAGGCTAAGGAGCCAGAGATATTAGCTATGAGGTATCATCTCCTGTATAAGGGGAAAATTGCTACAGCAATTAAGGCTCCCATTAGAGGCTATGAGGATTTTTCTATATGGTACACTCCTGGAGTAGCTTCCCCCTGCAGAGCTATTTATAAGGATAAAGCCGAGGTATTTAAGTATACAAATAAGGGCAATTCCATTGCTATAGTGAGCGATGGGAGCAGAGTGCTTGGTCTGGGAGATATTGGTCCTGAAGCAGCTCTTCCTGTAATGGAAGGCAAGGCTATGATTTTCAAATACTTAGGAGGTGTAGATGCATTTCCAATATGCTTAAATACTAAAAATCCTGATGAGATAATTCGTGCAGTGAAGTGGTTATCTCCTACATTTGGGGGTATAAATTTAGAGGATATTGCCAAACCAAAGTGCTTTTATATTCTTGATAAGTTAAGGAAAGAGCTGAGTATACCTGTGTGGCACGATGACCAGCAAGGAACAGCCCTGGTAACCTTAGCTGGGCTAATCAGTGCCTTAAAAGTAGTGAAGAAGGAATTAAAGGATATTGTAATTGCTTTTATTGGAGCTGGAGCTGCCAATGTAAACATTGCGAAATATGTAGTTTTAGCCGGGGCAACGCCAGATAACATAGTAATGGTTGACAGCAAAGGGATCCTTAACCAGGATAGAGTTGATTTAAAGGGTAAAGAATCTATCAAATGGGAGATGTGCAAGACAACCAACAAAAAAGGAAAAACGGGTGGAATAAAGGAGGCTTTAAAAGGAGCTGATGTGTGTATAGCTTTATCTAAATCTGGCCCAGGAGTTATAGAGAAAGAGTGGATAGCCAACATGGCTGATGATGCAATAGTTTTTGCCTGTGCGAATCCCATTCCTGAGATATGGCCCTGGGAGGCAAAGGAAGCAGGAGCTAAGATTGTAGCTACGGGCCGTTCTGATTTTCCCAACCAGGTAAATAATTCTCTTGGATTTCCGGCTGTATTTAGAGGTGCCTTAGATGTAGGAGCAAGATGTATAACTGATGAGATGTGCATTGTGGCAGCATATGCTATATCTGAATATGCAAAGGAAAAAGGATTGGGCGAGGAATACATCATTCCAAATATGGGAGAAACTGAGCTATATATAAAAGAGGCAGTAGAGGTAGGAATGAAGGCTATCCAGCAGGGAGTAGCAAGGATGAAAATGTCCAGGGATACTTTGCAAGAGCAGATTTCCTCAACCATAAAGGCCTCTCAGGCAGCTGTTAAATTTCATATGGAAGAAGGATTTCTTAAGCCTTTACCCTGTTCGATAGTAAATATCTAAAAGGTTTATCGACTCTGGATTAAAAAGATTTGCTTTCGATTTTTCGTGATTTTGATATGCGAGGAGTTGAAAGATTTTTGTTAATTTTGCATAATTTTGACATATGACATATGTTATCTATTGGATGATATTTAGATAAGGATTAAGTATGAAGCAAAAGATCTTGCAGCCTATAAATAGACCAAAATTATCCCACCAGATAGAAGAAGAGATTAGAGCTCTAATTTTCACTAAGAAGTTAAAAGTAGGACAGATGCTACCCTCTGAAGAGGAAATGGCGCGACAACTTCAGGTGGGACGACGGTCTGTAAGGGAGGCATCACAATCATTAGAGAAGATGGGACTTATCGAGATTCATCATGGAAAAGGAGCTTTTGTTACTGAAGTCAAGTTCGGTTCTGCGAGAGACATTAAATAGCCAAAAGAGAGGTTACAAGAGATGCCTGCGAAACAAGGGAAAAAAGCAAAGTTAGGCTTTGTTGGCTGTGGATGGCATGCCAGTGCTGCCTTATATCCAACAATTCCTACCATACCAGAGATTAATTTAGTGGCCGTGTGTGATTTAAAGGAGAAGTTGGCAATAAGAAATACCCGAAACTTTGGAGCAAGGCGGTGGTATGCGGATGTAGACAAGATGCTTTCCAAAGAAGAGCTGGACGGGGTAATTGTTGTTGGTCATCCTTCGATGCAGTGTAAGTTAGGGAAGGTATGCCTGGATGCTGGACTTCCTATCTTTGTGGAGAAACCATCGGCAATTTCCTATAAAAAGGCGATGGATCTGGCAGAGCATGCTGAAAGAAAGAATCTTTTTGGTATGGTTGGTTTTATGAAGCGATTTGCTACTGGTTACAGAATGGCTAAAGAAATTGTCAGAAAACAGGAGTTTGGCAAAATTAGTTTTATTGATGTAAAATTTTCTTTTGGCCCTTTAAAATCTGCCCCAGGAATTAAGGAGAACCCAAAATCGTTTTTAATTATTGGTTTCATACATATTTTTGATTTAATCAGATATTTTGGAGGAGAAATAGTTGAAGTTTTTGTTAAATTAAATCAAATAGCAGATGATCGCTTTGGCTTTGCTATTATCGTAGAATTTGAAAATGGTGTAGTGGGGGTGATGAATCTTAATAGCTTGGAATCTAATGATTTAAGACTTCGCGAAAGACTTAACATCGCTGGAGATTGTTGTTATGTGGAAGTAATTGATATGCTCTATCTAAAATATCGGCCTAAGCAGATTTATTTTCCTGAATTTACCGCAGATGGAAGAAATCAGACCTTTAATTGGCAACCTGATTGGGGGGAATTACCCTGGGACGGTGGATCAGGACAAATGTTAGGTTACAGGGGTGAGCTAAAGCATTTCGCTCGCTGTCTATTACATTTGGAGAAACCCAGCCCTGATTTGTGGGATGGAGCAAAGTCTCTACAGATTGCGGAAGCGGTTTGGGAAAGTGCTCAGAGTAAAAAACCAGTGAAGATACACTAAGAGAAAAATAAAGACAGAGAGATGATTCAAAAACTTCGTCGAGGTTGCATCTTAACTTAAGTTTGTACCAAAATTATAGAATGGCGCAGGATTCTGTTACCTCTTTTGCTCCAAAAGCTGTACCAACAAATCAACATTCGCAAGGAAAAGAGGAAAAATCAAGATAAGGCGAAAACAATGCCAAAGATAAAGATGAAAAGAGCAGTTAAAACCAAAAACCAACTGCACCTTACCAGAGTGTCCTAACCTAATTTTAATCACACAGGGGTGCAGTCCAATTTAAAGTATACGAGGAGAGAAAGAATGTCTATGTCATCATATGAAGTAGTACGTCGGACAATAGAGTTTAATGGACCAGACCGCCTTCCCACTACATTTCGAATAGACAATATAATCGAGGGTGATATACACATAATAGCCCCAAACCAACTATTTGGTGGTGACCTTACAAAACAAGAAGGTTATGACGAATGGGGATGCCGCTGGGTACGTACCGGGATAACTAATGTAGGACAAGTAAAGGGGTATCTCTTAGAGAGTTGGACTGCTCTTAATAGTTATAAATGGCCTGATCCAGACAATCCTGCATTTTACGAAGGTATGGAATCCCAGTTTGAGGAATCCGATGGGAAATATGTACGAACACATTTTTTTTCGCTCTTATTTGAGCGTATGCATTTTCTCCGTGGAATGGAAAATCTTCTAATGGATTTTTACCTGGAGCGGGAGCGGGTTGAGATACTGGCAGATAGGATTGTGGAATACGACCTTGCAGTTATTCGCAATATCTCTGAGCGATTCCCGGGGAGGATACATGGTTTTATATTTACTGATGACTGGGGAACTGAGAAAGCTCTTCTTATTCCTCCTGAGCTATGGCGACAGTTCTTCAAACCTCGTTATATGCGTGTCTTTGAGGCAGCCCACAAGGCTGGCTGGCATGTATTCATGCACACCTGTGGGAAAGTAAATGAGATCATCGAGGACTTAATCGAGATTGGGCTGGATGTGATTAACCTTTTACAACCCCGGTTATTAGGAATAGAAGAAATTGGCCAGCGATTTAGAGGACGTATTTGCTTTGAGTCTCTTTGTGATCTTCAACGCACATTGCCTCTTAAGGGGCCAGAAGAAATTCGTGACGAAGCTAAACTTTTGCTCAAGAATTGGGCAACGGATAAGGGTGGCTTCATACTTACCTGTTATACAGGAGAGGAAATAGGAGCGACACCGGAGAAGGGAAAGCTCATGCTGGAAGCTTTTCAAGAATTTGATTCTTGGAAGAGATAGCTCAGTATTTAAAGAGTATTCAAAGGAAAGCATGAAGCCTTAGTTGGTTTGGAGCAAAAAACTGAAAAATCTTTTCTTCCGGAGATAGTCTTATTTTTGCCGAATTAAATCATATAAAATCCAACCGAAAGGGTATTGGTTGAATCATTTATACCCCTAACTAAATTTTGGAGGTTGTTGACAATCTTTGTTAATTTTGTATAATTATAACATATGTCATATGTTATCTATAGATGACATTTAGATAAGGATTAAGCATGAAACAAAAGATCTTACAGCCTATAAATAGACCAAAATTATCCCACCAGATAGAACAAGAGATTAAAGCTCTAATTTTCACTAAGAAGTTAAAAGTAGGGCAGATGCTACCCTCTGAAGAGGAACTGGCGCGACAACTTCAGGTAGGGCGACGGTCTGTAAGGGAGGCATTACAATCATTGGAGAAGATGGGACTTATCGAGATTCGTCATGGAAAAGGGGCTTTTGTTACGAGAGTCAAGCTCGATAATTACCTCAAATTACTGGCAGAATCAATAGATTTTAGACTAAATGAAGAAAAAGCTGCTCTTTTGCAACTATTAGAGGTGAGAAAGCTCTTAGAAGCTGGGATTGCTTCTATAGCTGCTAATCGGGCAACTCCTCAGGATCTTAGAATTATGGAAAAAGCTCTATCCTGGCAAAAACAAGCAATTCAACTGCAAGATTTAGAGGCTTTTAATACCAGTGATTTAGATTTTCATTCTGCTGTGGTCAAAGCATCACAAAATGATATTTTAGTAGCTGTTTATAGTGCACTTTCTAATCTTATGTTAGAGAGTAGACGGAAGACAAATCAAATCCCAGGAGTAGCCGAAGATAGTTTAAAGGATCATGAGAGTATTTTTCTATCTATTAAATCAGGTAATGAAAAATTAGGTTACCGTACCATGCTTACTCACATAGATAAAACGGAGCGAAATATTAAGAAAATACTTATGAAAGAATAAGATACCAAAGATTCAAAGATAAATCACTTACGCTAAAATGCTTGGGATTCTCGCAAAGACTAGCCTACGAGAAGTGGTGGGATGAATATGTTGCCTTTGGTGAAGTATTCAACGATTTTCAAGAAGGGGATCTATTAAATTTAATTAAAAATCAGGAGAACATCTATGGATCTGAAAAACGATATTAGTCAAGTGCGTGGCTTTAACTATAGTCCCAGCTATTGCACTACCCTGTATGAGTCATGGGACAACTTTGATGCGAAAATCTGGCGCACTGAAATAACGCGGGGCAAGAAATACTTTCCCAGGTTCAACGCGCTTCGTATCTGGCTTGACTGGAATCCTTATCTGCGCAACCCTTCCTCTTTTGTGCACAACTTAGGTATCGTTCTCGATATTTGCGGTGAGTTTGGAATTAAGCTAATTCCTACGCTTTTCAATCGCTGGCATGATTTTACCTATGACTTTGGTGGTATTTACTATGATCATCTTCTTGATCGAAACTTTGAGCGGTTTGATAGGTACCTCAATGACGTAATAGGCACCTTCAAGAATGATTCACGTATAGGGATGTGGGATTTGTGTAATGAACCCCAACATTGGGATAAGAGAAACCCTTTTCATCAAATTGAGGTAGATTGGCTGGAGTGGGTCGCAAGGAGGATACGAAGGATAGGGGCATCTCAGCCAATTACCATTGGAACCATGTGGAGCACTAATGTTGAGTGGGTGGTAGATCTTTGTGACGTGATCTCCTTTCATCCCTATGCAGAATGGTGGAATGAAGGATTTGTCCGACTATGTGACTGGGCGGTTGAGTTTGCTAAAATTAAGAACAAGCCTCTTATTGCCACTGAGACCTGTCAGGGTTCCTTGGATGACAAGCGGCGAGTTGAAATCATCCATAGAAGTCTGGGGCCCCTCAAGGAACGGAAAATTGGTTGGTGTGCCTGGCAGCTTCATGGCGGTCGCATGATTAGCGGCAATCGTAGGATTACTGATAGAAACTGCAAACCAGGTGACCAATCTTATATGGCATTCATAGAGCCTGATGGTTCACTGAGACAAGGCCATGAGGCTTTCAATGAATACTGCTAAATAGAGAACGTATTATTCTATGCCCGACAAAGAGGCTTTCAGTTTTGCTCAGGAGGTACTTTCGTGAAAGCAATTGTAAAATGGAAAAAGGGTGATGGCTTTGTTGAATTAAGGGAGGTTGCCAAGCCTGTCATTGATAATGAGAGCGTTATCATTAAAGTGAAAGCAGCCGGGATTTGTGGAACTGATATTCATATTCTGCATGATGAGTTTAAATGCTCTTTCCCGGTAATTATGGGTCATGAATTTTCGGGAGAGATTGTTGAGGTGGGTGAAAAAGTCAAAGGATGGAAGGTAGGAGAGCGAGTGGTCTCAGAGCCTCATACAGGTGCTTGCAGGGTATGTCGACTCTGCCGGGCAGGAAATCTTCAAATTTGTCCCGAGAAAAGAGCGGTTGGATCAGGGCAGGATGGTGCCTTTGCTGGGTTCATAAAGGTTCCGCCGTGGCTCCTGCATAGAATTCCTGAAGAGGTTTCTTTTGAAGAAGCTGCTCTTGCTGAACCTACAGCTGTTTGTGTTTATGGTATTTTAGAAAGGACAGGGATAGAGACCGGTGACTTTGTAGCTATATTGGGCCCGGGCCCGATTGGGCTCTTAGCTGCCCAAGTTGTAAAGAATGCAGGTGCGTCTTTTGTTCTTATCAGCGGTAGGTCCAGAGATACAAACATTCGATTAAAGGTTGCTGATGAGTTGGGCATAGATTACATCCTTAACACTGACAAGGAGGATCTTATCTCTAAAGTAAGCCAGTTAACCAATGGCACAGGAGCAGATGTGGCCATAGAAGCATCGGGATCACCCATAGCCATTAGTCAGGCTTTCCAGATAATAAGACGGGGAGGACGGATTTCAGCTGTGGGAATCACAAGAAAGGAAAAAGTAGAGGTACCCTGGAATATCGGGGTAATGAAGGGAATTCAGATAGCACTTCCCTTTGGTTCCGGGTATACCAGTTGGGAGAAGGCTTTAGGTTTAATCGCCTCCAAAAAAATCAATGTGGCTCGCCTTATCACACAGCGTTTTCCTCTGAAAAATTGGTCAGAGGCTTTTAATTTGCTCGAGAAGGCTCAGGCGATAAAAGCACTTCTGATTCCCTGAAGAATGTAGCAAAACTCTTTTCATTTCTATGATAAGCTGCCGGATTTCTGCAAGGATTTTGTGGTCAAAGACTCACGGAGGCTTTGGATAAGAAAAAACGCTGTTTAAGCAAATGGCCGGAGTGGTGCGTTTCAGTTCGGTCAGGGACTCTGTTTTTGGGAGGAAGGTGATGTCAAAGAGGCCTCGGGGTATGTCAGTAAATACAAGAAGTATCGGTACTACCTGGAAAAGGATTACTATAAACTGTTTCCACTCCCTGAGAGCAAAAATTCCTGGGATGGATGGCAGTATCATGATCAAGAAACCAAGAGTGGCATACTTATCCTTTTCCGATTAAAAGAGAGTAAGGAAGATGAGAAAATGGTTAAGCTCCGGGGTCTAAAAGATAGTCAGAAGTATTCGTATTCCGTTGTTTTTGAGGAAGCAAAAATCGAAGAAAATAAAGATGGATTGAGGATACATCTGGCGCTCCCGATACAGCGGTCCTCATCCATTATGAACCCAAATAAGTCATCCTTTCAGTGGATTCAACTTGGTTAAAAGAACTATTAAAAAAGGCAAGGAGGTATGAGTCTTATGGGAACTACAAGAAAGTATGAGGATATTCGTGGATTTAACTACCAACCAAGTTACGGAAGTAGTGGCCTTGAGGTGTGGAGGCAGTTTGATGAGAAGATTATTGATATAGAACTTGCTCGAGGGAAAAAGTATTTTCCAAAGTGGAACGCTATTCGACTGTGGCTTTCCTGGAATGCATTTATTCGAGAGCCCAAACGATTTAGCAAGAATTTTGAGACTGCTCTGGCTTTGATGGAAAAATACGAACTGAAGGTAATGCCTGTTCTTTTCAATCGCTGGCATAGTGCTCCCCTTGACCACGGAGGAATCTATATTGACCACTTTTTACCAGGAGTGAGTTGGATCTATCGAGAAAATTTTTTCACCCCTTATTTAGAATCAATTGTAGGAGAACATGCTCACGATGAGAGAATCTTCATGTGGGACTTGTGCAATGAGCCCTTCTCTTACTCAGTTCCTCCTTCTGGGATTCCCAAAATCGAGGGAGCAGAATTTACCTGGCTAAAAAAGATCTTTGAGAAGTGCAAGCAATTAAGTGCTCAAGCACCCCTTTGTATAAGCATCCATCCTGGGCACGGGATTTCTGGAATAAAACGCATTGAGCCTATCTCTGATATATTAGCTATTCATCCCTATTTCTTTGGAGAAAAGGAAAAAGAAGAAAGGTTAGAAATTAAAAAATTTGAGAATAAGGTAGCATATGAGAAGTTTTTAGATGAGTATGTAGAATTTGCAGAAAGTGTAGGGAAGCCACTTTTAGCTACGGAGACGTGCTGGGGTTCTCTTGATGATTTAGAGCGAGCAAAGATAATTCGATATACCCTGGGCGAGCTGAACAAGCGCAAAATTGGATGGTTGGTTCACGCATTACATCATAGTCTAGTTGCAGATCTACACCGACCTGAATTTGGCCCTGTAAGCGAACCTGGTAACTTGTCATTCATTGAAGCAGACGGTTCACTACGTCCTTACCATGAGGTGTGGAATGAATTTAATGGGGAAAGGAAATGAAAAATTTGATTTAAATTCCTATTTTTCCTTAAAAGATGTGTATGAGAGTGTTGAAAGAATGGAAGGAAAAACAGGATTTGGCATAGGCATTGGTGAAATCTCTCCTTTTGACTCTGTTGAAAAAATGAAACTTATAGATAAAGAAGAAAAGGTGAAAAGTGATGGTTCAAAAGAGATAAGATGTGAATATGAACTTCAGGGTCTTAAAATTGGAGTAAATTACCACTATTTTCCGGAGGGTAACATTCTTTCCCTTTCTGGGAAAATTGTTAATGACATGGATCAGCCCATTTCCCATCTTTTCCGCATATCTTCTTTTCTACAAAGTTTTCATATAAAAGATTCTGAAAGGGTGAGGATTCATTCTTTTAAAGGAGGTATATTGGACTACCGTTATCCCCCTATCTCTTTTACCCATCGTAAAAGTGAATTGGTTTCCTGGATTACAAGGGGTACTTCTATCTCTTCAAAGCTTCTCTCACTTGCAAGATTTGATGGGGGACTTAAAGGCCGTTCCACTGATAATGATATGCCCTATTTTGTTGTTCAAATTGGGGAGGAGGAAGGTATCTTTTTTGCCCTGGAGTGGCCAGGTGACTGGAGCTCGTTTATCAAGAGAGAAAAAGAAGCCGGCAGGGAAAAACTTATCTGTGAGATTGGCCTGGAACATCTTGATTTAAATGTACTTCCCCAGGAGGAGATTCCCCTTCCCGGATGTCTTATAGGATTTTACAAGGGGGATTGGATTGAAGGGTGTAACACTTTAAAAAAAGCAATAGCTAAATACTATACTCCTAAACTTAATGGAAAAAATGTAATCCCCCCTGTTTTTTATGATCACTGGTTTGGCCTTGGCTTAAACTGTGGAGAAAAAAAGATGAGAGAAGTTGCAGAGGTAGCCTCTCAAATTGGATCGGAATATTTTGTTCTTGATGCCGGCTGGTATGCTGGATGCAAAACTAAAGGAGTAAATTTTTCCCAGGGGATTGGAAACTGGGAGATGCCCCATTCTAAAAAATACCCCCATGGATTAAAACCCTTAAGTGAATTTGTCAACAAGAAGGAGATGAGGTTTGGGCTGTGGATTGAACCGGAAAGATGTGACAAGGACTCCTGGCTTGCTAAACATCATCCTGACTGGATTATTCCAGATCCGGAAGGTGGATTCCAAAATCTTGTTGATTTTGGAAATCTTGAGGCGGTTTCCTGGTTTAAGGACACCTTTGATAAAATATTTGAAGAAAATAAAGTGCAGTGGATAAGATTTGATTCAAATATTGATCCTTATTGGAACTGGCAAAAAAAAGATGCTCCAGGTAGAAAGGGTATCTTGCAAATAAGGCACTTTGAGGGACTTTTCAATTTCTGGGATCATTTGCTTGAAAAACACCCCACTCTTTTAATTGAAGGTTGTTCCTCAGGCGGTAGGAGAATGGACCTTGCATGTTTGAAAAGGTCTCATACCTACTGGTGCAACGACCATACAGAGCATCCGGATATCGTAAGATGGGATATCAGAGCAAATCTTGTTCTTCCAGCGAATTATCTGAACCATACCATTTCCCTTAAAAGCAAAAAAGATTACCCTGACTATGTCTATCATTGCTTATTTGGAGGAACTCTGGGCTTTGCTGATGACCTCACAACCTGGAGTGAGAAAAAAATAAGATCTGCTGCTACCCATGTTAAAACATTTAAAAAGGTTCGAGATCTGTTGATGAAAGATTTTTTCCCCCTTCTTGATACTCCCTATTCCCTTGATAGCTGGGATGGATGGCAGTGGCACGATGATGAAAAAAAGCAAGGACTAATCATTGTTTTTCGAGCTCTTAGCCCAGAAAAGGCGAAAAGAGTGAAATTGAGGTGGATTGATGAGGATAAAAATTATGAATTGTTAAACCTTTATTCTGGTAAAAAGGAAAAGGTCCATGGAGAAAAGCTTTCATCAGAAGGGCTGCTCTTTAATTTAATGCTCAGAAATTCTGCTGTTATTAAATATAGAGTGGTAGAATAAAAGATAAGAAAGCATCCTTCTTACTCAAAAGAAGTGAATTCTCTCGCTGATTTTTTCTTTGAGAAAAGAAAGGCTAAAATAAGGCCAGAGGAAGATTAAAAGTGATTAGAAAATTAACAGTGATGCTCTTAACGGGAGCGATATCTCTGTTAGCAATAACTTCAGTGCTGGCAGCAAATTATAATAAAGCATCTAAGTTAAGAGTATCGGTAAAAGCACCTACCAACTTAGTTTGTGAGTACACTTTGAATCCATTGGGAATTGATGTAACCTCACCCAGATTTTCCTGGGTGCTCCAACATTCCGAGCGTGGACAGCTTCAATCAGCCTATCAAGTGCTTGTTGCCAGCAGTCAGGAGAATTTGAACGCTGAAAATGGGGATAAGTGGGATAGTGGAAAGGTACCTTCAGAAAAGTCAATAAATGTTCCTTATGGGGGAGATTCCCTAAAAAGTAAAAAGACCTATTACTGGAAG
>JAUWZM010000102.1 GCA_030615365.1 Candidatus Aerophobota bacterium
AGTAAGTAGCTCAGGCCTTTAGGCCTGATGAATTTAGGCAGACCTAAAGGTCTGCACTACATTTGAGAGAAGATTATATAGGTTATATATGAAACGCAGGCTCTTTGAGCCTCACGGCTACGTCACACATTACATATCACATTACACCTCATTTATTACACTTTTTAGCCATCCAGCGGGCTAAATAGATAAAGGGAGTATCTACAGCAGCAATGATCCACTTGAAGATGTAAGTGGTAAGAAATATTTGCCAGAAAACGTCCCCGGGGAAAACACCCCAGAAAGCTAAGAAGGTAAATAAAGTAGTGTCAATTAGCTGGCTTACCATTGTGCTGGCATTGTTGCGAAGCCAGAGATATTTTCCTTTGGTTTTTCTCTTCCAGAAGTGAAATGCCCATATATCATGATGCTGGCTAATAAGGTAGGCAATAAGGCTGGCAAAGACAATTCGAGGCAGAAAACCAAATATAGCCGCTAAATGAGGTTGCATAGTATCACTCACATCTGGTTTAAATCTTATTGCAAACTGCATAGCTACCGTCATGGCAATTAAACCAAAGAATCCCATCCATACTGCCTGTCGAGCCTCTTTTTTACCATAAATTTCACTTAAGATATCTGTATTAAAGAAAATGCTGGCATAAACTATATTGCCAAGGGTAGCTGTCAAACCAAAAATCTGAACTATCTTAATTACCTGAATGTTGCAGACGATGGTTCCAACTACTACCATAATATAAAGCCCGGTTTTTCCCCATAGACGAAAAGCCAAAAGCGAAATGCTCAGATCAACTATAATAAATATCGCCCACAGTATTTCGTTAGACATTTTCTTCTCCCGTTATTATTCTGCAAAATTTAAGAAAAATGGCAAGCATATCTAAGAACATGAGGATTGACCTTTAGATTTATTTTACTAATAATTAGTAGTTGTTCACCGCAGAGATAGCAAAATATTTGATAGTCGTAACCTTTAGATTGCGCTTATTTTTCGCAGGCTAAAGCCTGTGGCTACACAGGTAGCTCACCCATTTATTGGTAAAAATCACTCAATGAATTGAGCAGCTACAGTTTAGTTTACATCAATGGTAATGTCAAAAATAACATGAAGGAAAACATGAAACCACAGAGTGCACAGAGGGAAAATTAATTCTCCGTGTCCTCTAAAAGAATTTTTTTTCATGAGAATATTGCAGAACAGATAGATAAATACAGGATAAATCTTAATGTACATGAGGATAAAAAATAATAAGAATAATAATTCTCATAGGAGAGCACAGAGGGGAGAGAAGATGTGATGTGTAATGTGTAGATGGTAAAAACTTCATCACTCATTACTTATTATATATTACAGTTATTTACGTTCTCTGTGGTTAAGTTTTGACAGCACTACATTAATGCAAAGGAGAAAACTATGTTAAAATGGGATAATTTAACTATAAAAACTCAAGAGAGAATTCAAGGAGCTCAGGAGATTGCTGAGAAGATGAATCATCAGCAAATTCTTCCTGAACATTTGCTTGTTTCATTGATTGAGGATAAAGAGGGAGTAGTGTTATCCCTCCTTAAGAGCTTAGAGGCAAATTCAGATTTAATCGCATCACAATTAACGGAGCAGCTCAATAAACTACCCAAGATTACAGGAGGGGGAGTATCTCAGGTATATAGTTCTCCAAGTTTAAATAAAATCTTTGATCTTGCTCAAAAGGAAGCTGATTATTTAAAAGATGAGTATCTAAGCACAGAACATCTCTTGCTGGGTATTTGTGAGGAAAGAGACTGTTCGGCAAGTCAAATACTACAGAAACAAGGGGTGACCAAGGACAGTGTGTTAAAGGCTCTGGTAAAAATTAGGGGAACTCAGAGAGTAACTGACCAGCATCCCGAGGATAAATATCAGGCTCTGGAGCGCTTTACGAGCGATCTCACTCAACTGGCCTCTCAAAGCAAGCTTGATCCTGTGATAGGGAGAGATAACGAGATAAGAAGGGTGATTCAAATTCTATCGAGAAGGACTAAGAATAACCCGGTATTGGTTGGAGAGCCTGGAGTAGGAAAAACTGCTATAGCAGAAGGATTAGCCCAAAGAATTATTGCTGGAGATATTCCTGAAACACTAAAAGGGAAAAGAGTTCTTGCTTTAGATATGGGAACCTTAGTAGCAGGAACAAAATTCAGGGGAGAATTTGAGGATCGCCTGAAATCCTTATTGAAAGAGATAAAGCAAAGAGAGGGACAGATCATTTTATTTATCGATGAGCTTCACACCGTAGTAGGAGCAGGAGCAGCAGAGGGAGCAGTGGATGCCTCCAATATGCTTAAACCTGCCTTAGCTCGAGGGGAGCTTCGCTGTATAGGTGCTACCACTCTTAATGAATACAGAAAATATATAGAAAAGGATGCTGCCTTAGAAAGAAGATTTCAAATGGTTCTGGTAAGAGAGCCTTCACTGGAGGATACCATAGCCATCTTAAGAGGGTTAAAGGAAAAATATGAAGTTTATCATGGGGTAAAAATTAAAGACTCTGCCCTGATATCAGCAGCTAATCTTTCCCATCGTTACATAACTGATAGATTTCTTCCTGATAAGGCCATTGACCTTATTGATGAGGCAGCTGCAAGAATAAGGATAGAGATAGATTCAAGACCAACAGAAATAGATGAAATTGAGCGCAAGATAGTGCAACTGGAGATTGAGGCACAGGCTTTAAAAAAGGAAAAGGATGAGGTTTCAAAAGACAGGTTAAATAAATTGGCAAAGGATCTGGCTAACCTTAAAGAAAAAGCTACCCAGCTTAAAGTACACTGGCAAAAGGAAAAAGAAATCATCCAAAAAATAAGTAAAATTAAAGAAGAGATAGAAAGATGCAGAGGAGAGTATCAAAGAGCTCAAAGAGAGGGAAATCTGGACAGGGCAGCCGAGCTTCGTTATGGAAAAATGTTAGAACTTAAAAAATCTTTAGATGAGGAAAACCAAAGATTAAAAGAATTCCAAAAAGAAAAAAAAATGCTTAAGAAAGAGGTAGAGGAAGAGGATGTGGCAGAAATTGTCTCAGAGTGGAGGGGAATTCCCTTAACTAAACTTGTGGAAGGGGAAACGGAAAAACTAACTAAAATGGAGGAAAGATTAAGGACAAGAGTTGTGGGGCAGGATGAGGCTATAAGAGCAGTTTCCAATGCTGTAAGAAGAGCCAGGGCAGGATTGCAAGATCCCAATCACCCCTTGGGCTCTTTTATGTTTTTAGGACCTACCGGAGTAGGAAAAACAGAATTGGCGAAAGCTTTAGCTGAGTTTCTCTTTGATGATGAGACAGCTATGATTAGGCTGGATATGAGTGAGTATATGGAACGGCATACTGTGTCTCGGTTAATTGGTGCTCCTCCTGGATATGTAGGTTATGAGGAAGGAGGGCAACTTACCGAGCCTGTGAGAAGAAAGCCTTATACAGTTATACTTTTTGATGAGATAGAGAAAGCCCATACCGATGTATTTAATGTGTTACTTCAGATACTGGATGATGGTAGGTTAACTGATGGACAGGGGAGGGTAGTTAATTTCAAAAATACAGTTATCATAATGACCTCTAATGTGGGAAGTAGATGGATTGAGGAACTCAAAAAATCCTCAGAAATCAAAGAAAAGATAAGAGAAGCTCTAAGATCTCAATTCCGCCCTGAATTCTTAAACAGAATTGATGACGTTATTATTTTTAGCCGTTTAGGTAAAGATGAGATAAAAAAGATAGTTGATATACAATTCAGGCAGCTTCAAACCCGACTTAGTGAGAAAAAAATTCGTATATCGCTTACCGATAAAGCAAAAGAATTTATTGCTCAAGAAGGCTTTGACCCTGCTTATGGTGCCCGTCCTTTAAAAAGAACCATTCAAAGAGAGATCCTTGATCCCCTGGCTTTTAAGCTGCTGGAAGGAGAATTCAAAGAGGAAGATGAGATTGTTGTAAATAGTGTTAATGGGAAGATAGTTTTCCAGAAAAGTTAATTCTTAAGAAGGGGAAAGAATTTCCCTTAGCTGTTTAAGGGTTTTGTTTACTATATCTATCACTGTTTGGGAGGAAATCGTGGCTCCGGTAATGGCTTGAATTTGATTGGGCTTGGAAGGAGGTTTGTTTTTTACCAGCTCTACCAAAGGTAAAATCTTAAGGTTGTTAAACTGGTCCTTAAACCAGGGAGATGTAATTTTTGCTCCCAATCCAGGTGTTTCTACTGATTCTAAAATCTCTATCCCTATAGTGTTATTTAAATCCGGATCTATACCAATCATAATTTTTATTTCTCCCTGGTATCCTGCTCCTTTGCCTACAACAGCATAACCTATAAGTTTATGAGAAGAATCCAGCCCTTTGTAGACCACCTTCTCTTCCTTGGTTGTGCTCTGGTAGTCTTTTTCTCGAGGTAAAACTTCTTTGGTTACGGTATTGCACGTTATGATATCGTAATCTTTTGCCTGAGGTAAAACTTGAAAAATAGCTCTCTTTAGAGCCTGTTCTTTATTCTTCTTTATCAGAGGCTGAGTATATTGATGCACACCAACTAAAGCTGCCCCGGAAACTATTCCTACAATAGATAGGGTAAGAATCATATGGATAGATTTCTTCAATTATTTACCCCCTAAGACTTTGGGTTTTATATAGCGATTTAAAAGAGGAGTGAGAGCATTCATAAACAAAATAGAAAACATTACTCCCCCTGGAAGATCTCCCCATAAACGAATTACCATTACCATAATGCCAGCTCCAGCTCCAAAGATAATTCTGCCAGATTTGGATATAGGTGTAGTTACAGGATCTGTAGCCATAAAAAAGGCTCCCATAATAAGGCCACCGGCAAGTAAATGAAATAAAGGAGAACCAGAGGATAGGTGAGCTAAATAAGCTATTCCACTAAAGATAGCCACTGTGCCCAGATAGACTAAGGGAATTCGCCAGTCTATGTATCTGCGAACAAGAAGATACATAGCCCCCACAAGAAGAGCAAGAGCTGAGGTTTCTCCTAAGGAACCACTCACATTACCTAAGAAAAGATGAAAGAGGGGAGTGATTTGAGACTCAAATTTTATTAAGCCTAAAGGGGTAGCTGTAGTAACTGCATTTAAAGTAAAAGGTTCTATCCAGCTTGTCATTAAAACAGGATAAGTTGCCATTAAAAAAGCTCTTCCTATAAGAGCTGGATTAAAGATATTGTATCCCAATCCTCCAAATATCTGCTTGCCAATAATAATAGTAAAAATTGCACCTAACGCAGCAGCCCAGAGAGGAAAATTTGGTGGAAGGAGCATAGCTAATAAAAGACCGCTTACAAGGGCACTTGGCTCCCAAGGAATTTCTTTTTTTCTCAATCTTAAAAATAGGTACTCAGAGAGCATACTAAAAAAACAACAGGTAAAGATGAGTCCAATAGCTCTCAGGCGAAAAAGGTACACACTGTATCCTGCTGCCGGCAGAAGAGCAATTATTACTCCCCACATCATCTTAGTTACAGTAATCTTATCCCTGATATGAGGGGACGAAGAAATAATCAGCTTTTCCATTTTCTGCTTTGAGGTGATTCGAGAGCTCCTTGTTTTCTTTTTATAAGGTATAGAATTTACAAGATAACTTTAGCAAATATCATTCAAATCGCAAGTTCACTTAGTCCTTTTTCAGGAATTGTTAGTTCCAGTAGTTTAGGAGTATTTACGTTGAAGAAAGAGAGCAGTTTGGGATCGTATTTATTTGTCTTAGCTTCAGGAAGATATTTGCACGTAACTTCGGGAAAGAAATTTTTTACCTTTAAATTTTCAGCTTCTAAATGAGATCTTATAGCAGGCAGACATCTTTTGGCATAAATACTATGCAAAGGTTCAACGAATCCTTTCACCACGGGTACAATAATATCACTATCATCTATCTGTGAGGACATAAATCTAAGCAAATTTACATTCAGAAAAGGCATATCACAACCACAGATAAAGTTATATTCACTTTGAGATGTCACCAGCCCTGTATAAATTCCCCCCAAGGGTCCTTTTCCAGAGACTATATCTTGCACTATTCTTACCCCTAAAAACTGGTAGTCAAAGGAGGAGTTAGCAACTACAAGAACATTGCCAAAAGCAATTCTTAGTTTTTCTACAATTAACTTTATAATCTGTTTTTCTCCAATCTTAAGCAAGGCTTTATTTTTTCCTATCCGACTGCTTTTTCCTCCAGCAAGAATTATACCAGTCATTTTCCCTCACTTTTTATTGATACCGTTCTTAATCTAACACAAAAAGCCGATGAGGAACTCTATTTTCTTTAACCCTCGGTCCACGTACCAATACTATATCAAAACTACAAAAAAAGCAAATTGATTATTCTTAACTACAGAGTCTTTAAAAGTTTTATGCCTCTTTTTGTTAGTCCCTTTCCCATTAAATCGCAAACTTCTTCAATAATTTCAATTGCATCTCTTGATTGGAGAACGGGTTCATGAGGATGAACAAAATCAAGAGTTTTTGGATAAAAGATTTTCCAGCTTTTCTACCTTCCTTATTGTAGTTTCCACTTTTTTAAGTGTTTTATCGCCTCTTCAGGCACTATATGATTTATATAAAAACCCGTCCCCCATTCAAACCCAGCAACTTTAGTAAGACGTGGTATGATCTCTACATGCCAGTGGTAATAACTTAAATTTGGCTGGGTACAGGGGGAGGTGTGGATGATGTAATTGTAAGGGATGTGAGGAAGAATTTTATTAAGAGATCTAATACATTCTTTAAGCATCCAGGCTAAGCTTTTTACCTCAGATTGATTTATTTCCTTAAAATCAGAATTATGTTTTTTCGGTAAAATCCATATCTCGTAAGGAAAACGCGAGGCAAAAGGGCAAAAACTCAGGAAATTTTTATCTTCCCACAACACTCTTTCTTTTAAATCTATTTCCTGGCACATAATATCACAGAAAACGCATCTTTCTTTGAAATCAAAATATTCTTTAGAGCCTGCCAGTTCTTCTTCTACACGTTTAGGAACTATAGGGGTAGCAATTAGTTGTGAATGGGAATGATTAAGAGAAGCCCCGGCTTCTCTGCCTCTGTTCTTAAAAATCAACACGTACTCAAAGCGAGGGTCTTTCATAAGATCCATCATCCTTGCACGATAGGTCCAGATTACCTCCTCTACAACCTTTTGTTCCAGAGAAGATATGTCATCTATATGTTGGGGGGTCTCAATTATTACCTCATGGGCACCAACTCCATTCATCATATCATATATCCCCTTCCCCCGTTTGTTTAACTTGCCCTCTATCCTTAACGCAGGAAATTTGTTAGGCACTACCCTTATCCACCAGCCAGGATTGTTAGGGTCTGTCCCCTTTTTGCGATAAGAGAGAATTTCAGGAGGAGTCATAGCTTCGTTCCCTTCGCAAAAAGGACATTTTTTCCCTTCCCCCCCAGGAAATTCTTCAACAGAAAAATCTGAAGGCCTCTTGCCTCGATCTGTTGAGATGATTACCCACCTTCCAATTACCAGGTCCCTTCTTAGTTCAGCCATCTTAAACCCTTTTCATACTGATTCTGTTTTTCCACTTCCTCTGTCCGGGGATTTTCCCTGGATGGTTGATAAAAGTGTCCATGGATTGTGACATAAAAAGAGGATTTTTCTTGTTCGGCTATAGCAATCCTTATAGAGAGCTCTGAAAAATCTTCTTTCTTTTTGCTGCTCGGCGAGGTGTTTCCATAAGGCAGCGGCGATCAAGGCGGGTCTATGCGTTCAAACTCTTAGTTATCCTGTAACTTGAGACATCGCCCATAAGAGCCACAGCATAAAGATACGAGTAGAACTTAGCCGCAGGCGCCTGGAAA
>JAUWZM010000088.1 GCA_030615365.1 Candidatus Aerophobota bacterium
CCAAACAAACATAAGAGCCTTGTGCTCGTAGTTCAGGCAGGGGTAAATTTAGCCGAGGCCATAAACCTCGGCCTAAAAATTTTAAGGTAGAGTCATTTTACTTTATTTTTAAGGAATTGCATTCATGAGTTTCGATTATCATCCTCGAGAAATTGAGCGAAATTGGCAGAGCAGGTGGGAGAGAGAGGGGACTTTTGTCTGCGAAAAAAAGGAGGGTCAGAAAAAATATTACCTTCTAGAGATGCTTCCTTATACTTCTGGGGGCATCCATATGGGACATGTCCGAAATTATACCATGGGAGATGTAGTAGCTAGATATAAGCGGATGCAAGGTTACAATGTTCTTCATCCCATTGGATTTGATGCTTTTGGCCTTCCTGGTGAAAATGCCGCTATTGAGAAAAATATTCATCCCCGACAATGGACCTATCGAAATATCGAAACTTTAAGAAAGCAGCTTAAGAACTTAGGGTTTTCTTATGACTGGAAGCGAGAACTCATTACCTGTGATGAAGAGTATTATCGCTGGAATCAATGGTTTTTTTTGAAATTATATGAAAAAGGCTTAGTTTACAGAAAAAAAGCCTCTGCTAATTGGTGTCCTCATTGCTGGACTGTGCTGGCCAATGAACAGGTAGAAAATGGTTGTTGTTATCGGTGTGAGACACCGATCCTGGAGAAAGAATTAACTCAGTGGTTTTTCAGGATCACTCAATATGCCGACGATCTTCTGGCCGATGTCAAAAATCTGGAGAATTGGCCTCTTACCGTTAAAAAAATGCAGATAAATTGGATAGGGAAAAGTGTGGGGCTCGAGATTAAATTTAGATTGGCCGAAGATTCAACCGAGATTCCAGTTTTTACTACTCGTCCTGATACTATTTTTGGAGCTACCTATCTGGTTCTTTCTCCAGAGCATCCGCTGGTAGAGAAGATCACCAGAAAAAACCCGGAAATAAAGAATGTAGTGGAAAAGATGAGGGTTGAACTACCCACAAGAGGAGAGATTAAAAAAGAAGGGATTCCCACCAGGTTTGAGGCTGTAAATCCAGCAAATGAGGAGAGAATAGCAATCTGGGTAGCTAATTATGTACTTATCCAGTATGGAACCGGGGCCATTATGGCTGTTCCAGCTCATGATGAGCGAGACTTTGAATTTGCCAAAGAGTATAAACTCCCCATGAGAGTAATTGTTCGCCCTTCCGGTTCTAACCTCGATGAGAAAAATATAAAGGAAGCTTACCTAGAAGAAGGGGAAATGGTCAACTCAGGGCAGTTTAACGGGCTCTCGAGTGATGCGGCAAGAAAGAAAATGAGCGTCTGGATGCAAAAAAAGGGAATAGCTATCCCTAAGGTCAACTATAAATTGCGAGATTGGTGTATTTCTCGCCAGAGATATTGGGGAACGCCTATCCCCATGATTCATTGCCCGGAATGCGGAGTAGTACCTATTCCTGAGAAAGATCTTCCCGTGCTTCTCCCCCTGGATGTTAAAATCACGGGAAGAGGAGGGTCCCCCTTGAATAGGGTTTCCTCCTTTGTCAGGTGCAGGTGCCCTCAGTGCGGCCGGAATGCAAGGCGGGATACGGATACGATGGATACCTTTGTTGACTCTTCCTGGTATTTTTTAAGATACGCCAGTAAAAGACATGATGAGGTTTGTTTCGATTCTGATGAGGTTGATTATTGGATGCCAGTAGATCAGTATATTGGAGGGGTTGAACATGCTATCCTTCATCTACTGTATTCTCGTTTCTTTACCAAAGTTTTGCGAGATTTAGGACTTATCCGGGTGGGAGAGCCATTCAAAAGGTTGTTTACTCAAGGAATGGTAATAAAAGATGGGGCAAAGATGTCTAAATCTAAAGGGAATGTGGTGGACCCGGAAAAGATAATCGAAAGATATGGAGTTGATAGTCTGCGAGGTTTTATCTTGTTTGCCGCTCCTCCTCAGCTTGATTTGGACTGGAAAGAGGGAAGGCTAGAAGGGATAGAGAGATTCTTAAAAAGAGTGTGGAAAATAATTAATGAGTCACCGGGTGCTAGCTTTTCCGGTGACTTTAGAGAAATTTATGGTAGTCCCCAAGAGTTAAACCAAAAAGAAAAAGCTCTCCAGTACCAGGTACACAAAACCATAAAAAAAGTGAGTGAGGATATTGAGCTGCGGTTTCACTTTAATACCGCTCTTGCCTCCCTGATGGAACTGGTAAATTTTCTTTATCAATATCCGGATAAGGAGGCCCTAATTTATCAAGAGGCACTTGGTATCCTGGTTCTTCTTCTCTCACCCTTTACTCCCCATATCTGTGAGGAGTTATGGCAGCGGATGGGGAATAAAAAAAGTCTCACTTATCACCCCTGGCCTTCTTACAGAGAGGATTTTCTCAAGAAAGAAGAAATCACCATTATAATTCAGGTTAATGGGAAGCTGCGAGACAAGATTCTAGTTTCCAGGACTATGGGAAAAGAACAAATTGAGAAAGAGGTCTTGCGACGAGAAAAAGTAAGAAGGTACATTGAGGGTAAAGCGCTCAAAAAGTTAATTTGGGTTCCTCATAAATTGGTGAATATTGTGGCTAGATAGGGCACAAAAGGGGAAGAGCACTTAGATGTGGAATCTTACACGAGAAGAGCAAGCGGTCCTCATTTTCTTATCAGGAGTGTTTTTGGCAGGAATGGGGATAAAACTCCTGGGAGGTATTCCTCGGACCCAAGATTTTTCTTTACCCACCTCTAACAGCTTAGTTAAAGTAAAAATAGGCGGAGCAGTGAGAGAGCCGGGCTGGTATAGCTTGTCTGAAGGGAGCCTGATTATTGAGGCAGTGAAGAAAGCAGGAGGGGCTCTTCCGCAGGCAGATTTAACGGGACTTAATTTAGGTTCTCGCCTAAAGGATGAGGACGAAATCTGGATTCCGGGAGAGAAGATCGACATTAACCGAGCCTCTCCTCACCAGCTTACCTATCTTCCCGGCATTGGCCCAATCTTGGCGCAAAGAATTGTTGAATATCGGCAAAAGCAGGGACCATTTCAGGACTTATCTGAACTAGAGAAAGTTCCTGGAATTGGTAAGCTCAAGCTAGAGAAAATTAAGGGGAAAATTTGTCTGGATAAGGATTAGTCTGGAGAATAGCTTTCAATGTCTTGTTGGTAGCAACCAAGTCGGCAAAGACATAGTCTGGATTCAATCTTTGCAGTTCCTCTCCGGTGTAATTTCCCCTCGCCACAGCGAGGGCTTTTATGTCTGCTTTTATCTTCTTCCCTCCCCTACCCTTTTCAGGCAATTTACTTTCTCTCATTTTTTCTTGACTCCATACCCGCTCCACTGTATTTACCCCCTCAAAGGAATTTTCAGACCAAAACAAATTCCTCATAGTGTAAAGTAATTATGATTTTTAAGGAGTACATTCAGGGTAGAATAGACAATATCTCTTTTATTTCTCCTGAAAAATCCCTTAAGGCTAAGTTTACTTTCAATTTTTCTGGACATAAATACATAAATTCGGGGGATTGACAAAATATGAGGGGAAGACATAATATCGATATCAAAACCAAAATTCTCTTATAAGAAGCAATTTCCTAAATTTTTATGATATCGATATTATAAACCAAGAGGAAAAAATATCTCATATAACTCTTGATGATGTGGTAAAGGTATCGGGATTCTCTAAAAGTACTGTTTCCCGAGTTTTACGAAACGAAGCAAATGTTAACCCTCACACTAAAAATAAAATAGAAGAGGCAGCTCAAAGACTTGGATGTACACCTAACGCAGTAGCAAGAAGTTTAAGATCCAGAAAAACCACTACTATTGGGGTTATAATTGCTGATATTTGTAATCCTTTCTTTCCCAGGGTAGTTAGAGGAATAGAAGATACAGCCAGAAAAAAAGGGTCATAAAAAAATACTTATGATAAATGGTCCTTCCTATATATCAAGCGCCAGAGAGAGGATGATGGGACACAAAAAAGCTCTTGTGGAGAATAACATCAAGTTCGATGCTAAATTATTAAAAGAAGGGGCTCTTAAAATGGAGGATGGATATAGAACAATAAAAAAGGCAATCCTATCTAAGTTAAATTTCACCGCTGTTTTTGCCTACAGCGATCTTGTAGCCTTTGGAGTAATTAAAGCTTTAAAGGAGCAGGGATACAAAATCCCTGACGAGACAGCTGTGGTTGGCTACGATAATATTGATTTTGGATTTTCTGCAGAGCTACCCCTTACCACGGTTCGCATCCCTAAATACAGATTAGGATCTGAGGGGATGAAACTTTTACATAGAAGAATTGATGAAAAGGTGAATAAACCCCAAAAAGTGATATTAGATACAAAGCTTATAATAAGGGAATCAGCATAGAGAATTAGGTTCTTTGGTAGAAGGTAAAAGCTGGAAATTAAGGCCAGGAGGGGGGTGAGAAGATAAGCAGGTTAATCCAGTTTATTCAACAAATTATATTAAGGAGAGAAATTAAGATGATTGGAGGGTCGAAATGAAAATTTACCCTTTGTGGACAAAACTTTTCGCGATGACAACGACACTTTTAGTCATCAACCTCACGAGTCCAGCGGTTGCAAGTGCTCAGAAGAAGATTGTGACCTTCAACTCGTTCCACAGCGATGCTGCTTCTCGCAAGGCTATGGAGAAGGTAGTTGAGCTTTTTGAGAAAAAATATCCTAATATTCGGGTGGACATGAGTACCACAGCTCATGAAGATTTCAAAACTGCAATAAGGATGTGGCTTACTGCAGCTACTCCGCCTGATGTAGTCACTTGGTTTGCTGGAGAAAGAGCAAGGTTTTTCGTGAAGAGTAGCCTTACAATGGATATAACCGATATGTGGCAGGGCAAGGAATACGACAATATATTCCCCAAAGCTTTTAGAAGCTTGTGCGTGTTTGACGGAAAGGCTTCCTTTATTCCTCAAAGTTGGTATTGGTGGGGCGTATGGTATAGAAAATCAATGTTCGCCAAATATGGACTGATGCCTCCCAAAACCTGGGATGAGTTTCTGAAGCTTTGTGAAAAGCTTAAAGGTCAGGGGGTAACGCCTATTGCAATTGGAACCAAATATCGATGGACGGCTGCTGGATGGTTTGATTATTTCGACTTACGGATTAACGGCCATGATTTTCATATGGGTTTGATGGCTGGCGAGGAAAGCTATACCGATCCCAGGCTATACAAAGTATTTGAGACTTGGAAAGAATTGGTAGAAAAAGGATACTTTTTGGAAAATGCAGCTGCCTATAGCTGGCAGGAGGCTATTCCTTTCATGGTAGAGGAAAAAGCAGCTATGTATCACATGGGGAAATTCATAACCGATGCTGTTCCTAAAGCTATTCAAGATGATTTTGATTTCTTTCAGTTCCCGATAATTGATCCTTCGGTTCCTATGGTAGAGGAGATCCCTCTGGATGGCTTTATGGCTTCTATCAAGGCACCACATCCGGATGAGGCTAAAATATTCTTGGATTTTCAAGCCTCAAAAGAAGCACAAGAGTTATTCAATTTGGAGCTGGGTCGAATTGCGGCAAACATACAGATTCCGATTGAGGTATATCCTCCTATTGTTCAAAAGGGGATTGAGATGATTAAGGAAGCTGATAGTGCAACTCAGTTTTATGATCGCGACACTACTCCGCCGATGGCCGATAAAGGCTTGAGTGCTTTTGTAGAGTTTATGATATATCCGGAAAACTACAAGCAGATACTGGCCAGATTGGATGAAGTCAGGAGAGATATCTTCAAAAAATAGAATCCACAGGTGGGGAGGTTCGGACTTGGATCTCCCCACCCAAAAAGTTGGGTTTTTAAAGAGCCAGGACGTTAGAAGAGAATTCTTCATTTTATTGGCGTAATAAGCTGCAAAAAGATTATTAACAAAGCAGTGTCTAAAATAAGAAATAAACTAACTCCCTGCTGGTTTTTACTCCCTCCCTTTATTCTATACCTAATTTGGATTATTGGGCCTACGTTTTATTCCTTTTATCTTAGTTTCACCAATTGGGATGGGATCTCACCTCAGTTGAATTTTATCGGCTTTTTAAATTATACCAAACTCTTCTCTGATCGCGTATTTCATATCTCTCTGATCAACAACCTCAAGTGGCTTCTTATCTTTACTACCGCCCCTACAATTTTTGGATTAGCTTTAGCCATTTTTCTAGATAGAGACATCAAGGGGGCACGGATCTTAAAGACGATGTTCTACTTACCAATGGCTATTTCTTTAGTAGCAATTAATGTGATGTGGTCCTGGATTTACAATCCTGCCTTTGGTTTGTTAAATACAGCACTAAAAGGTGTAGGATTAGGATTTTTTACCCAGGGTTGGCTCGCCGATCCAAAATTGGTACTTTACTCCATTCTTGTTGCTGCCTGCTGGAGTCACACAGCATATGTCTTAGTGCTATTTATGGCAGGCTTGAGTAATATCCCCCCTGATCTTATTGAAGCAGCAAAAGTGGAGGGTGCCTCCTCCTGGAATATTATACGATACATCATTCTTCCTTTGTTAAAACCAGCAACAGTGATTGTCATTATTGTAACCGTAATTGGGGGGTTAAGAGTATTTGACATCGTCTATACTATGACTAAAGGAGGTCCTGCCAATTCCTCTAATGTGCTTGCTAATTTTATGTTTATGGAATCTTTCAACAACTATCGTATGGGCTATGGTTCTTCTATAGCGGTTATATTATTTCTCATTAGTCTAGCCTTTATAGTCATTTATTTGAGACAGTTTATGAAAAAAGAGATACGATACTAATATGATTAAGAGGTTGACACTATACGTAATACTTATTGTTTTAGTTGCCCTATGGATAGTTCCCTTTTATAGTACTATTATTACTTCTTTTAAGAGCTTTGATGAGATCATAAGTGGTAATTTTTGGGGGTTCCCTAAGACGATACTGTTTAACAATTTTGTAGATGCTTGGATTGATGGTCATATAAACCGATATCTTCTCAATAGCTTTATTATTGTTATCCCTTCAGTGCTTGGTGCATTATTCTTATCTTCCCTGGGAGCTCATGCTCTGGCCAGATATGACTTCAGAGCGAATCGGTTGATATTGCTTACTTTCTTGGGGTTTAACATGCTACCACCTCAGATACTTTTAATTCCTGTGTTTAAACTTACTAATCTTCTCAGAATTTATAATACCTATTTTGCCCTAATTATTTTTCACATTGCCTTTCAGACCGGTTTTTGCACTTTTTTCTTACGAAATTTCATGAAGACCATTCCTTCTGAAATAATTGATGCTGCCAGGATGGATGGAGTTTCTGAGTTTGGAATTTACGCCAAGATTGTTCTCCCTCTGACCATACCTGCTATGGCTGCCTTAGGAACTTTGGAATTTACTTGGGTGTGGAACGATTATCTTTGGGCAATTACACTCTTGAGAGGTGATAACTTGAAACCGGTGACAGCGGGTCTGGCCAGTCTTCAGGGACAGTATGTGAGCTCCTGGGGAGTACAGAATGCAGGAGCTCTCATAGCCATTGTTCCTACTATTCTGGTTTTCGTATTTTTGCAGAAATATTTTATTAAAGGATTAACTTTAGGAGCAGCTAAATAATTAATGACCAAATTGAGAAAGATCAACTAAAGGTATGAGAACGAGGCAGAAATATGTATTTAGGTGTTGATTATTATCCAGAGCATTGGGAGAAGGAGCGGTGGCCGGTTGATGCCAAGCTTATGGAAAGGGCTGGAATTAATGTGGTAAGGCTGGCCGAATTTGCCTGGAGCAAGTTAGAGCCGGAGGATGAGGTATATGATTTCAGCTGGCTGGATGAGGTAATGGATATTCTTAATAAAAGGGGGGCAAAGGTTATTCTCTGCACTCCTACCGCTACTCCACCTAGCTGGCTTATAAACAAGCACCCTGATATATTACCTTTACTAAAGAATGGGCAGCGCATGGCTCTTGGAGCAAGAAGACATTACTGCATTACAAACAGAACCTACTATTACTACTCTCAAAGAATTGTAAAGAGGTTGGCAGGGCACTATAGGAGCAATCCTCAGGTGATTGGCTGGCAGGTGGATAATGAGTTTGGCAACCCAAAATGCTACTGTAACAGTTGTAGGAAGGAATTCCAGCGCTGGCTCAAATTAAGATATAAAACCCTGGAAAATTTAAATCAATCCTGGGGCAACGTCTTCTGGAGTCAGGATTATACCTCCTGGGATCAGATACCCCTGCCTATAGTAGATTATCATAATCCAGCCCTTGACCTGGATTTTAGAAGATTTTTCTCGGATATGACTGTTAAATACAGCAATATGCAGATAAAGATTTTAAAGAGCGTAACTCCTGACAAATTCATAACCCACAATTTCATGGGACTTTTCCCCGATCTTAATTATTATGATCTGGCAGAAAAGTATAACTTCGTCTCCTGGGATAACTATCCTCAAAAATTGGAAAATAGATTTTATGTAGGATTAGCTCATGATGTTATGAGGGGACTTAAGAAAAAAAACTTTTGGGTAACGGAGGAGCAGTGTAGTTATCTAACAAGGGAGGATATAACCCCCACCCTCCCTCCAGGGCAGATGAGACTTTGGACGTATCAATGTTATGCTCATGGAGCGGAGGCAGTAGTGTATTTTAGGTGGAGAGCATGCAGTTTTGGAATAGAACAGTTTCACTCTGGCATCCTGCAGCACGATGGGACGAATAAATCTATAAGCTACAAAGAGGTTGCCCAAATAGGCTCTGAGATACATCGTATCGGACCTCAGTTTGAAGACTCTAAAGTAGTCTCTCCTGTAGCCATCATCTACGATTATGATAATATCTGGGCAAACTGTAGCTATCAGGAAGAACCAATGTACAGTTATCTTGATGAGATACTGCGATTTTATAAAGCAATAAGGAAAAGGGGGATAAATGTTGATATGATAAAAGCAACCGATGATCTAAGTAAATACAAAGCTGTTATTGCCCCACTTATGTATATAGTAACTGATGAGGCAGAAGATAATATCAAAAGATATGTAGACGAGGGAGGTATATTTGTTGCCGGATTCAGATTTGGGATAAAAGATATCCATAGTGATATGGTAAAGAACGTGCTTCCCGGCAAACTAAAAAAGCTTTTTGGCATAAGCATATATACCTGGGATAACCTAAGAGAGAAGAAAGTAGAGGTGAAAGATGATGAGGGCAATATTTATCAGGCAGATACCTTTGCTGATCTTATAGCCCCTGAAGAGGCTAAACCTATAGCCAGGTATAACAGCAGCTGGTACACTGGTCATGCAGCGGCTACAGTGAATACCTTTGAAAAGGGTAGAGCTTATTATGTGGGCTGCAGATTGCCTCAAAGTTTCTATGATAGATTCATAGAGAAAGTCCTGCAAGGTTTAGCCCTTGAAAGCATTGAAGTCCCAGATGAAGTGGAGATAACCACAAGAGAAAAAGAGGGCAAAAGATTTATATTTGTAATGAATTTTTCAGATAAGCCTTCAAGAATATTTCTAGGTGAGGAATATACAGAGCTTATAAAGGGAAAAAGGCTGAAAGAGGAGATAAACCTTGATCCTTTTGAGGTGCTAATCTTGGTATAAATAGAGGATTGCTTTGCATCACAAGTACTTGATAGAGTTGTAGGGTGTCAGGAAATCGTTACCACTCCTGATTACCCAAAAGGTAGAGATATCACCCAAGATATAGGAGGAAAGTGGGCAAATTCCTCAGGAAGGTTGCATTCTAAATTCCCTTAATTTCTTCTCTACAAGTTGTCAAACCCTTGGGTTTGATCTTTAAAAATCAATCTTCTCCACATACCTGACTTGACACAAGAAGGCAAAAACTTAATCCCAATCCCCCCGAAATTATTGACAGATGCAGGAGTCTCGGATATAGTGGACACAAGAAAGAAAATTTCCCTCACTCCTGATGAATAAACCCATTGTTGGACTTACCCTTTTCTTCATAGCAGGAATAATCCTGGGAAGGTATCTCTCCCTGCCTTTTCTTTCCCTCTACTTAACTTTTCTCTT
>JAUWZM010000091.1 GCA_030615365.1 Candidatus Aerophobota bacterium
GCGAAAGTAAATATAAAGATTTTTTTTCATTTCACGGGGCTTTTCAAATACCAAAGAGGTAAGCTTAACCTGTTTAGCAAGTCCTCGTTTCCGCCAAATCCACTCAGCACGTTGCTTGAATAAACCTGTTTGCATAGACATTCAAAAACTCCTTCCTGATGTTATAGTAGAAAAAATTCATTAAGAATAGCAGGGGAAAAATGTAACAAATTGAAGCCGATTCTCCCCCTGCTATCTCTCAAAAATAGGGGTCAGGAAAATGAAAATGAAAAACCCTACTATATTAATCCCTTTCCCAAAGAGATACAAGAAATGGGTTAAGTACCAAACAGAACTTTTCAAAAAGAATAACCCTATAAATACCTGTAATACAGAGGGAAAGGTAACTCCCTGCAACAGTAGAATCTACTTCAATCAGCAGAATTTAATTTTCTGCATTATTTTTCCACCCTAAAATGGAGTAATAGAGAATCTTACATGCATGTTCAAAAATTGTCAAATACTTGCATACCTCTTCAATATCTTTCCCTGAAGCAAAACAACCATGGCCACTTACCATGATAATTACATTGTTTTTCATTTTCTCTATAATTTTTTCTTTAATCTCTTGAGATGAATTTGTCTCAAGCGTTGAATGTACCACAGGAATTTCTTTCAAGTAATACTGGGCATTCATATCAATTGGTGTAATCATATCCATATGAAGGCTTAAAACAGTAGCAATTAAAGGGTGCGCATGAATAACAGCGCCCGCCTTAGTTTGTCTGTAAGCTTCTAAATGAACATCAAGTTCGGATGATGGAGTTGGGTCACATTGTTGTACATCTTTTTCATTTTCTTCAATCCTTACCGTTATTAAATCCGATTCAGTCATATAACCAAGCGGAGCATCATGGCGCGTGATTATTGCTTCTGCTTCACTTATTTTCATGCTAATATTTCCTGAATGGAAACCTACGAGATTCTCAGAATAAAGAACTTTTCCGATTTGTAACACTTTTTCTCTGCTATTTAGCTGATTCAAATTTCCTCTCCCTTTATAGATAAATTCATTAAAACACTGTCCGTTTTTCTATGGAAGGTTCTTGCGGGTCTAATGTTGTTGATAATTATTAACGGATTTTCTTCGAACCCAACCAATTTCTCTAATTTATCTTATTCCTTTTACTCTAGCTCCCTTGTGCTTTGCCGGTCGCAGTTAAAAGCGCATTTGGATTCTCTCCCGGACCAAAATGCTTTAGGATCACCAGATTCTCATGGCCTTTATTTGTAATTGTTACGCCGTTTTTTGCCACATCAAATGAAACAAAAAGCTCATCATAAGTTAGATCTCCATCCTGGATCATCGTAGGAGACTCTATGGGGAATTTCTCCACGCTTCCATGGCCTTGTATTACAATTAATCCATAGGGTCCATTTTCTTTTATTTTCACCTTCTTTCCCGGAAATACTGTTAATTCCTTTCCAGTAAATAAATCATTTGTTCCGTAAATAATCCACCTCTCTTGATATACCTCATTCCTGATTATGAGCACCGGCTCGTTATAATGATGCTCTTTGAAGTCTGGGTCAAGGTTAGCTGGCCAATCGATTAAATCAATAATAAAGTCAAGATTATTCTTTTTATTCAAGGGCACGTCTTTTGTTACTACTTCCCAAGGAACTGGAGCGTTGTCATAAAGCGCTGATTGGAACTCGGCGTAAATGTCCTGTGCTTGTTGGGGTTCATACGTGACCAGGCTACCCGGAGCATGTAAAATTCCTGGTTGAACAGTCCAGCCAGTTCCCAGTTGGAGTTTATAAGCTACTGAATAATCTAATATTCCATTATCGCCTTCATGCCAACGCTCTAAACATTCTTTAATATTTTCCTTAGTCGTGCCCGGAATCAACCCAAAATATGTGTAGGGAAAAATACCTTTCCAAAAATTAAGCTGTGGCGGAAAGTAGTAATGTTCTGCTTTTCCTTCTTTACCTATTAATTTTGCATGTTCGTCCCGTGCATGTAGATGATAACCAAGCGGACCTATATAATCAAAGAACTTTGAAAACATCTCCCATCCACCATGTTTTTCCATAATTTCTTTTCCTAAAACAAGATTTCCCTTTGCTTGAATAGCCTCTTTTAAAAGGAACGCCTTTTCATTATCTATTACAACATAACTCAGGCCTTCATCTTCTGGGGTTCCAGGGCCACTCTCAGCTTTTGTTGTTGAAGAAAGCCATCTTTCGGTCGCTCCTCCTCTTTCACAATAAAGGTCTTTCAAAACCAGTTTAAGCCTACCCCCTGGTTTTCCTGCCCAAAAAGGTCTATAAACCCAGGTTGGAGCTAATCTGAAGATTCCTTCCCCTGACTCATAAGCCTGTACAACTAAACTTTTAAGTTCTTTCTCTTTCATTTAATTTCCTCCTGCATTGCACTAATTCTATGATTTAAATTCCTTAAAGTAGGATAGATATCCCTGTAAATCTGAAATCTCTCCTCATATATCTTTACCTTATCTTTTTGAGGATAAAAGGTCTCTTTTTCCTTTACCACTGCTCCTACTGCCTCATCTATAGATTTATACTCTCCTATGGCTACTCCAGCAAGTATGGCTGCTCCCAGGGAGGCTGCTTCGGAAACCTGTAGCGATACTATCTTCTTGTTGTAAAGGTCAGCTTTAAGCTGTAACCATTTCCTTGATTTTGCTCCTCCGCCAATGGCTCTAAG
Source organism: Candidatus Aerophobota bacterium (assembly GCA_030615365.1). Next base: position 2,714 of record JAUWZM010000091.1, read on the forward strand.
CTCAGAGACAACTATACCTATTTCTTCTAAAAGGGATAGATTATGTTTCATTTCAAAGGAAACCCCCTCTAATATAGCCTTAATTAAATCAGATTTGCTTGTATTTAAAGACAGTCCCAAAACTGCCCCAGAGGAGGCGGCATCCATATGTGGAGTTCCCGTAGCAGTGAAGTGAGGAAGAATAAAAAGAGAGGAGGGCTTGGAAGAGGCCTCATCAATAAGAATGGAATACACATCCTTTCCCGTTTTTTTAGCTTTTTCTTTTTCCTCTTTTCCCAATGTATCCCTGAACCATTTAAGTAAACACCCTCCAGTAAAGTTACCAGCTAAAGTAATATAAAATTGGGGAACTGTATGAGGATAACAGGCAAATCCATTCTTCAGCATTTTTTTATCAAGATGAGGTTGTTTAAAGATAGAGGAGATGCATTCCACTGTTCCAATAGCATCTAAGGCTACCTTCTCCTCTTTTACCCCTGCTCCTAAAGCTCCACAGGGATGATCATGCCCCCCAGTTACCACTGCAACCTTAGGAGGAAGAGAGAGACGATTGGCTATTTTTTTGGGTATCTCTCCTACGAGAGTTCCTGAGGGAGCAACATCAGGAAACAAAGATTTATCTACATCGGCTGTAGATAAAATCTCATCAGACCATTTCTTGTTAAGAATATCAAAGGCCATTGTGCGAGAAGCCAGAGAATAATCCATAGTAGGAGTTAAACCCAACTTGTAAATAAGTAAATCCTCACAACATAAGAACTTCCATGTTTTGGAATAAATATCAGGATGATTTTTCTTCAGCCACATAATCTGATTTAAAGTGAACATAGGATGAAGAGGCATACCAGTAATTTCCATAATCCTTTCTACACCTAAAGTTCTCTCCCACCAGGGAATAAAATCCCTTGCTCGATTATCAAAACTCACAGGACTATTGGCAAGCAAATTTCCTTTTTCATCCACAGGAACAAATGCCTCTCCCTGTGTTGATATAGAGAGAGCCCTCACAGGGTCTTTTTTAGCCTGAAGGGATGCCTCTTGAATACTCTCCTCTATTTTCCCTAACACTATCTTCATATTTAGCTCTGACCAACCGGGATGGGGATGAATGAGAGAATACTCTCGATAAGCTTGCGAGAGGACTTTGCCCTCTGCATCAAATACCACTACTTTACATCCTGTAGTTCCTATATCTAAGCCTAATAAGCTCATAAGCCTTCTCCTTTGAATTTATTCCAGTAATGTCAAAAGTTGTTTAGTGATTTTCTTTTAAATGAGCTCATATGATTAGTGATGAAGCAGCACAGGCCATCGGTTAGTTTTGTTCTTTCTAATTTTTCTTTTTCTATCTTCAACACGATCTTGGAACTCTTAACTTCTCGAGGGTCCTCATTTGACCCCTTTTTACATACCTTGTAAGTTTCAGGTTCTAGATGATATCTGCAAAGACGACTAAACCACCTACTTCTCTGGCACAGTAGGTAACAGTAGGAGAATATTCGATATTTTTTAGGAAAACTTATCTATCACCAAAAGTGTAGGTCAAGAAGAAACATCCATACTTCAGCTTTACTTATGATCCAAAGCCAACATTAAAAAAGTTTCCAATTTAGGAGAGGTAAATTCCAGATAGTCTTTTTTCACCTCATAGGCTAATTCTTTTTCCTCAGGAAGTTCTATTAACTTCTTAGGCTCTTTTCCATCTAATCTTACCCTCAAGTTTATTCCCTCTACAGGAATATTAGGCAGCTGGGCTTGAAAGTTAAGAAGGTTAATAAGATAGCGTTTCTTATCCTTTTGATGGAAAGAAGTTATCTCTACAGATTTGGGAGCATCTGTTTCCAGGAAAAGTGGTTTTGGGCAGAGCATCTTAATTAAATTGATGAAGATTTTTCTGTGAGCCTGCGGCTTTGCTGTTTCCAAATCTGCCGTGACATACAGGACCTTTCCTTTGCCATACTCATTTAAGACAACAGAAGGATAATCAGTAAGAATACCCGGAGGATCATCATGAGTACAGACAAAACGAGTTGTGTCCTTGGGATCCGTATAGGGAAGGGTAATGGTTGCTAAAATCTTTACTTTTTCCTTTGCTTTCACCTTAAGTTGGGAGTTGAAGATAGTCAAAGGATATTTGACAGAGCAAGAGCTGAGAATATCCCTTCCTTCCTCAGTTGGAGAGAGGTAGGTAACCTCTTCTTTTGTTTCACCTAAATAGGAAACACCCAAAAGCTCAGATAGAAGAAAGTCTTTTTTCTTCTCCCCATCCTTGGTAAAAAGAGAGGTATATTTGCTGACATAGAGGCTTCCTCCCGAGGCAACGAAGCTCTTTAGTGCCTCAGTTTCTTCCTCATCAATGATGAGCAGATTGGGAAGGATGATGATTTGATAGGAAAAAAGTTCCTTAAGGTTCTTTTTAGTAATAACACCAAAGGGGATATGGTTATTTAAGAGGGATTTAGCAGCACCGCGGGCAGCCTGAGAGTGAGGAGAAGGGGAATGGGGTCTTTTTGCCTCACTTACCTTTTTTCCATTATCTTCCAGATAAATTCCTGACTCAAAACCAACGTAAATGCCAACATCCTGACAGGGCTCCCCCCCTAGATATCTTTCATACTTTTGCGTTTCTTTAAAAATCTCTCCTATCTGCTTATAAACCCTTTTGTCTAATGTTCCTACAGGATCAATAGTATGATTTTGACAAAAAGCACTACCATTGGCCAAAGATGAGTATACCTGTGCCTCTAATAGTTCTTTAGGTTTCATCGTGATGTGATCATGGGAGTTAGGAAAACAGGCAGAGGTTATGAACTCAAAAGGCACATTATTGCCCAGCTTGTAGAAAAGCTTAGAGAAAAAAGATTGCTGGAGGGAATCTCCATAGAGGTCTGAGGCCATATAGTCGTTTTCCTTGGCTAAGTCAATGCTTGCCCCCCATGTCCAGTCCCATAAGAATGCACCGGATTGGTGCGTAACTGTAGCAGTTGGCTTTAATTTCTTGGCTGTGGAGGTAATTAAAGAGGCAAATTCTACTAACCACTCTTCTCTTTTTCTTTGAAATTTAACCCATATTGGGTCTTCCCAGTTAATGACTGTGGGAATCTTTCCCCCTACTTCCAGGGCATATCTTTTTTTGCAATGAGAGCAGTAGCACACATCAGGCCAGAAGGTCATATCAAACCACATACCCTCAAACTCATAGTTTTTACAGAGTTCTTCAATTTGAGCTATAGCAAAATCACGATAAGGAGAATTAGGGCAACAGACAAGAAGGCGAGGACCCCAACGACTTCCTTCTTTTCCCTGTGCATTAATAATTCGCCAATCAGGATGATTGTCATAAGCCCACTTATTAAAGATTAAACTATAGTAAAGTATTACATCTATTCCTCTTTGATGGCAAAGATCGATAACCTCCCCTACTATATCTTTCCCTTTTAATCCCCTATGCATATGGCCTGTTTTAGTGGGCCAGTTACAGTGACCAACATGAGAGTTAGTATAGAACAAAGTTGAGCTAACATTAGCAAGAGTTAACATATCTACATATTTTTTAGAATCGAACTCAGATAAGAATCTTTCATCCCAATCAGTGATAAACATGTCAACTATGTTGTGCCTGTAGCTTTTTTGAAACCATTTCTCTTTCATTTTTCTCCTCCATTTGTTTAAAGAAATATGTTGACACTTCACCACAGAGATTTAATCTTATCCTCTCTGTGCACTCTCAGGTTTTTTATTCCTTCGTCATTTCTGGCATCGCTTAAACAAGGATTCCTGCCCTAAAAAGAGGGCAGAAACCCTTGATGGTTTTCTTTTTACTTCTTCCAGAAGAGTTGGTATATACGATTAAGCACACCCAGCCCTATATCAAAAGCACAAGGATAGGAATCGGTATCAACGTTTCCCAGATTAACATTAGCTATAGCGGGCAATGGTATCCAGGCTACAGTACCAATTTCCCAAATGTTCTCAGCCCAAATATCAAAGACCTCTTGCAGCGCCTTGTTTTTTTCTTCATCCGAAAGAAATGGAGCTTCATCGTACAAGGACCACATTCTTTTAGCTTCTTCTGGTGGCTCTTCGCCTTTCTCACCCTTTGTATTCCACCAGGTCATCCACTGTCGGGCAAAGAAATGTCCCTTAATACGAGTGTTCATGCCTGTTGCAATCACGGATTCTGCAGTTTGACCTGTGCCCCAGGTGCCAATCATATATGTACCGGCAGCAAAACAAGTTGCTAGATAACTTTGACTTCCCACTTTGACAAAAGTCTTAATCCCAACTGCTTCCCAGTACCCTTTGATAAGCTCACTTTGCTCAACTTTTATGGTTACGTCATGGAGTATTATCAGGCTGAAAGGTTCACCATCAGGTCTGAGGCGATACCCCTCTTTATCCCTTTTATCCATTCCCATTTCATCTAAAAATTGATTAGCTCTTTCTGGATCATATTCAGCATAAGATCGAGCCCATTCCTCTTTGTAAAAGCTACAACTTGGATGAACTGTTATTTGTTGTGGTGTGCCTTTCCCTAAAAACAAAAGCTCATTGATTTCCTCACGATCAATGGCTAAAGATAAGGCTCGGCGAAATCTCACATCTCTTAAGATCTCAGCTATAATCGGATCCTCAGTATAATTCTGGGAAACTATATAGCCAGGAATTGAAACATAAAAACTGGGACCTAACCAAACCTTATATCCTCCTTTTTCTGCTCCTTCCATAAGAACGGGATAATTATCTATCATAGATCCGTAAGGCTGATAATCGTATTCTCCGGATACCATTCTCAGGACAAGTACCTCTGTATTCCCAAATATAGTAGCTTTAATCGTATCGGTATAGGGAAGTTGATTGCCAGCAGTATCTATTTTGAAATAGTAAGGGTTTCTCTCGTATACTACTCCTTCAGGTATTATTTGTTTTGTTACCCAGGGGCCAAGAGATGGAATGTCTGGATTGGGTTGTTTAATGAACCAAAAATCTCTTTTTACATTAAAAAGCTGCCACCAATGATCGTAATTATTTTCTTTTGCCAGCTCATCTGCTTGAGGGTTATAGTTTATGTGATACTTTTCAAGAGCGTGCTTGGGGAGGAAAATATAGTTTTGACCTCCCTTGCATGTGGTACCAGATAGATACCAGACTATACTCCAATAGGGTTTGCTAAAGTGGAAGCTAACTGTGTAATCATCTACTTTTTCTACAATCGCTAACTTGCCACCTGGCGACCATTCTTTAGGTTTAACGGGTGTGATTTCATCATTCAAGATGACATCCTTCCAGTAAAAAAGAATATCATCTGCAGTGAAAGGTGCACCATCTGACCACTTCATTCCTTTTCTGAGATACAAGGTAAGAGTTTTTCCTTCATCTGAGAATTCCCAATCTTTGGCAATGTTGGGCACTACTTTTTCAGCTTTACGATCCATAAGAAGCATATATTCCATCGTAAAAATTGAAGCTGGAAACCACATAGCCGCAGAGCACATACCTAAGCGGAGGGTTCCGCCATATATCCCAACCTCCTCAAATGGTTTGTCCACTAAAGGCTCCTCAGGAAGTCTTTCCTCTACTGGAGGAAGCTCACCGGCGGCTACTTTTAATCTTAGCTCAGGAGCTTCATGGAACTTCTCTATTTTATTTCCAGTAGCTTCCTCATACTCTTGCAGGGTGGACCAACCCCAGTTTGTCTCGGCTAAAAGTGGAGCTGCTGAGAACAGGCATATTGCCCCACTTAACAAAACAACCATTAATTTTCTTATCACTTTCATACTCCTTATTCTTTTATTTTCTAGTCTCGTCTTATTATTTTTTTCCAGGATCACCTCCTTTGAGATTTCTTTATTTCCTCTTCCCCGGAGATTTTAGCTTCCTCAAAAAGTTAGCCTTACTTATAATCCAAAGCTATCATTAAGAAGGTCTCTAATTTAGGAGAGATGAATTCCAGATAGTCTTTTTTCACCTCATAGGCTAATTCTTTTTCCTGGGGAAGCTTTATTAATCTTTGAGGTTTTTTTCCATCTAGTCTTACCCTCAGCTTTATTCCTTCTACAGGAATATTAGGCAGCTGGGCTTGAAAGTTAAGAAGGTTAATAAGATATCGCTTCTTATCCTTTTGATGAAAAGAGATTATCTCTACAGATTTGAGAGCATCTGTTTCCAGAAAAAGTGGTTTTGGGCAGAGCATTTTAATTAAATTGGCAAAGATGAGGCGGTGAGTATCGTGTCCTACTGATTCTAAATCCACAGCAACATACAGAGCTTTCCCTTTCCCGTATTGATTTAAGATGATAGAGGGATACTCAGTGGGAATACCTGGGGGATTGCTGTGAATGGAGGCAAAATGACTTGGATCTTTGGGATTGGTGTAAGGTAGAGTAAGGGTAGCTATAACTTTTGTTTTCTCTTTTGGCTTTACCTTTAACTGGGAGGAAAGAATAGCTAAGGGATACCTATCAGAGTAATAAAAGGGGAAAAGTTCCTTTTTTTCTTTAGGAGAAATGTAAGTAACTGTTTCCTCTGTTTCTTCTAAGCAGGAGATGCCAAAGACATCGGATAGGAGAAAATCCTTTCCTCTTTCCCCTTGTTTAGTGATAAGTGAGGTGTACTTACTGGCATAAAGGCTGCCACCTGAGGCGACAAAGTTTTTTAGTGCCTCAACTTCTTCCTCATCAATCATTATTAGATTGGGCAGAATAATAACCTGGTAGGAGGAAAGGTCCTTAAGGTTTTTCTTGGTGATAACACCAAAGGGAATATGGTGATTTAAAAGGGATTTTGCAGCACCAAGAGCGGCTTGAGAATGAGGAGGAACTTTAGTGATATTGAAAGGAGCCTCACTGACTTTTTTACCGTTATCGGCAAGAGTAATCCTTGACTCAAGACCAAGGTAAATCCCAACATCCTGG
>JAUWZM010000126.1 GCA_030615365.1 Candidatus Aerophobota bacterium
TTATTTTACAAAGGAGTCTATGGGAATATCAGGGACAAGGTGCGGGGCCTCCGCGGACAATTCCGTGCCCTGACGCTTTGGTCCACAGACTCCCTTGCTCGGAGGAAAAATAAACATTTATGAGAAAAATAGGAAGCCAAAAATAAGGCCAAGAGGAGGTGAGAAGAGGTCGTTAGCTGGGACAGGGAAGCTTTTCAAAGAGAGAAGCGTTAGAAAATTAGTCTATCTTTTTGAGCGCTTTCATAGAAAATTGAACAATGTCCGAAAATCTACAGAATTAGGAGAGGATTAAATGAAGATAAGCTGTGCTTGGATATATGCTATAAGCAAGTATGGATATCCACCAAGTATAGAAGACACTTATAAGGCTTTAAGAGAAATGGCCGATTTGGGATTTAAATACGTCGAGTTAGAAGGAGTGCGGGAAGGCAACTTAATGGAGGTTTTCAAGAATAAAGAAAAATTAAAAACTCTATGTAATAATTTGGGAATAAAGATTAGTACTTTTTATCCAATATTACCTGATATGGTGAGCCTCGAGGAAGCTAAAAGGAAAAAGGCCCTTGAACTCTTTGATATAGGGGTAGAGACTGCGAATTACTTTGGATGTAGGATAATTCAGGCGGATAGCTATGCTCCTCCATTAGAGTTTGTTGGTAAGGTGCCTTATGAGGAGACGATGAGTTATGGAGAACAATATCGAGTCAAGGTGGACCCAGATTTTAAATGGGAAGAGCTCTGGAAGATTCTTATTGATAGTACTATTAAGTGTAATCAAAAGGCAAAAGAAGTAGGATTGAAGTTTAGCATGGAACCAAGAGTAGGGGAAATTGCCAGTAATACGGATGCGTTACTAAGACTAATGGACGCAGTCGGTGATGAAAACTTTGGAGCTCTTCTAGATACGGCGCATCTACATGCACAAAAAGAGATTTTGCCTTTGAGTATTGAAAAACTAGGCAATCGCATATATTATGTCCACGTTTCAGATAATAATGGGAGAGTTAATGAGCACTTAGGACTTGGCAAAGGAACTATCGATTGGCGAGGAGTTTTTGTTGCTTTAAAAAAGCATAGATTCAACGGTTACGTGGCTGTTGACGTGGGCGAAGTAGATAATATTGAGGAGGAGTACAAAGAGTCGAAAAAGTTTTTAGAGAATATAGCACGAGAATTAAATATTTAGAATAGATTATCTATATTTTTACAAATGGTAAGGATATCAGTTGCTTTAGAGCTGACAAAATAGATGTTTTATTAAATAATGAAGTCAGGTCTCTCTCTAAAGAGAGAGCTAAAAATAAGATCGGGAAGGGGGTGAAAAAAGATTCAGGTAGTAATCCATTTATAAAGGAGGTAAAGAGAAATGTGTAGTTTCAAACAAAGGATGGCGTTGATAGTAGCAAGTTGTTTTGTGGTTACAATGAGCTTAGGTACCTTAGCTATAGCTAAGGAGAGAACGTTGAGAATTTCTGCAGAAGCTTGGTATTTTAAAAAGTACAAGCTTTACGACGCTGCAGAAAAGTTTCAAAAAGATCATCCTGATGTGAAAATAGAATATACCAAAATAGGTGATTTTGAAACAGCACCTTTGATGCTCATGTGGTCGCGGGGAAGAACCAATGCTGATTTAGTTATTGTTGCCGCGCCACCTGATGCAGCGCCATTTGTAGCTAAGGATTTGGTGATAGACTTCGAGGATCTTTTTACCGGAGATTTCTCAAAGGATAAATGGCTAGGTGCTTTTCTCGATGAATGTGTGATTAAAGGGAAGATTTATGTCTTGCCCACGGATTCAGAAGTGATGTCTCTCACGGTGAGAAAAGATCTATTGGCCGAGCTCGGACTGGTTGATAAGAAAGGTAACATTATCCCAGCCAAATCATTGGCTGAGCTGTACGATTATGCTAGAAAGTTGACCACAAAAGATGCTGCCGGAAAAACGACAAGGTACGGCCTCGACGTTAACTGGGATATTGCTTATATGCCTTTCACATATCTGTCAGGATTGCAAGCTACACGGGGTAACATCTTCGCGCCTGACGGAACCACTATCGATTTTGCAAGTAAAGAGGCCCTTGATTTGCTAACCTGGTGGCATCGGGGGGTGAAGGAGGGGTACTTTTCTTCAGGCTCTCTGGTAGACCACAACTCACCCCGTTCTGGAATGAAAGCTGGCACCAATGCTATGATCTGGGTAGACCAAGGGCGATGGATTGAGTGCGGACAGGTTTTGGGTCCCGAAAAGGCTACAGTGATGCCAATCCCAGGTTCTGTAGAAAACGGGACCTTGGTTTACAGTATGAGTATGATGGTACCCAAAGTTTCACCTAATATTGATTTGGTCAAACAATTCATTAAGGAGCAGCTCTGGTCGAAATGGTTTAGCCAATGGACTCTCGTAAACTATGGGAAAATGACTGCTCTTAAGCGCAACTATGCAGGAATGTTAGAAGATCCGGGATGGAAAACAATTTTTCAGCTAGCCGAAAATGAAAAAACTGTCTATACGCCCAAATACAAAGATTATCCCAAACTGGTTGATATTATGACCGCTGAAATTCAATCCATGCTCACCTTATATCAAACTCCGGAGAAGACCTTAGAAAATATCCAGAATCAGATCAAGGGATTAGACTTAGCACCTGTAGAATAACGACTTTCTATTTGTTCGAAATCGAGACCGGATGGTTGATTCTCTTTACATGTCTGAGGCAAAATCGAGTTTTACCTAAGAACCAGCGGGACAAGTCAGAGTATATCTACCCAGAATCTGACTTGCCCCGCAGATTGTTATGATTCCGGTGGCAGAATCTTGAAGATTAAATAAAAAAGAGAGGGTAACTGGCCGTTTTTTAAAAATCAAGAAAAGGTCAATGTTTGCTGTTTTAAAAAAGAGGAATTTACCTTAAAAAGCCAAAGGAGAGAAAGGGAATTTGGCCAGGAGATTAAGAGTTTATCTTTTTATTTTGCCTGCAGTTTTGTTCATGTTTATTTTTTTGATATTTCCTTTGGCGACCTCTTTTTATTTGAGCTTTACCAAATATAACTACGCTTACTCCGACCATCCAAAGTTTATTGCATTGGGCAATTATTTACATCTTTTACAAGACGCTAACTTTGTGGTTGCACTGCATAATACTATGTATTACTTCTCTATTTTCTTTCCTGGACTAATCTCTCTATCTTTAGGTATCGCTATCCTCCTAAATCAAAAAATTAGGGGAACTACATTCTTTACCCCAGCCTTACTTCTTCCCACAGTTGTTCCTTTAACCCTTGCTGGCGTTGCCTTTATATGGATACTGAGTGAAAATTTTGGCATCCTAAATCATATACTAAAAAATTTTTTGGGGATGCCCTTCTTAACCCGTTCTTGGTTGGTAGAGCGGGAAACAGCGATGATTTCTCTGGCAGTCGTGGGCCTATGGAAATATACCGGATTCGCTATGATCTTGTTTCTGGCAGGTCTTCAGGCGATCCCAGAAACCTTATACGATGCTGCCAAAATGGATGGGGCTAATTCAGTACAGATATTTAGCCGGATTACTTTGCCGAACCTAAAAGAATCCTTCATTTTGGTAGGAATTTGGGGCATAATTCAATCAGTCAAAGTGTTCGAACAGGCGTTTGTTATGACCAAAGGAGGTCCAGGAAGAACCACATTAGTCCTATATTTATATGCCTGGAAAACAGCCTTTAGATTCTTTGAGATGGGATATGCTGCCTCTATTGCTTATATTATAGGGATAATAATACTGGTTCTCGCCTTCGTCAATTTCGCGTTATTAAAGACAGAGAGGATGTAGAAGCGAGACTAGAGCCTGACTTAATTTAAAACCCCAATTTGTGTATTTAGTGTTGGGATAGAGAAGGATTTACAAAGAAATGAGAAGAAAGTGGCTGTTAAAAAGACATATACGAGAATTGGCCAGCTTTACAATTTTGTTCGTACTAGCTTTTCTATTTGTTTCTCCCCTCATTTGGATCTTTCTTACTTCTCTTAAAGAGGTTAAAGAAATTTACCATGTGCCGCTGATGATCCTGCCTCGTAAAATAGTTCTCACTCATTACCAAGACATACTTACTCAAGCATCTGGGTTCATTGTATATTTTGCCAATAGTGTAAAAGTTACTCTTGGCACCCTCATCTTCGTATTATTTTTTAGTTCTTTATCAGGTTATGCCATTGGTCGAAGGAGTTTTGTAGGTAAGACCATTGTGCTCTCTTTCGTTCTCCTCCTGTTAGCTCTACCCTATATAATTTATGTCATTCCCATCTATATTATGGAAGATAATTTGGGTTTAATAGATACTAATTTGGGACTTATACTTCCCTATGTGGCTTTGAATCTCCCTTTAAGTATTTTTATTATGCGGGGAGCTTTTCGTACATTACCACGTGAATTTGAAGACGCAGCAAGAATAGATGGATGCAATGAGTTCCAGGTGTGGCACAAAGTATTGCTGCCTTTGGTTATTCCCAGCTTAGCCGCAGTGGCCATAATAACCTTCGTTGCGGTCTGGGAGGAGTTTATGTTTGCTAGGACGTTAATGCCATCAACACATGCACAGACATTGGCTGTTGGGATTCCTACACTAAAAGAGGAAGCCAAATCTTGGGCTTATGGAACACTTAGTGCTGCTCTCACTTTGTCAATTTTACCGGTAGCTGGGATTTTCCTAGTTATGCAGAAATCATTTGTGAAAGGGCTATTAGAGGGAGCGATAAAGAAATAACGGAAATTCTGACTCAGCAGCTCTTAATTGGGGTGAGAGTTGTTGTTCTAGAGCTCGATTGATAAGCTTGAGGCCCTATTTTAAATAACCTATCCTCACCTTAGATTCGCATTTGTTATACAAAGACGAAACTTATAGCTCTTTACTTCTTTAAACTAACCAAAAAACATACCAGACCATTGGATCTTCCTCCCACATCACCTCCAATATTTTCATTTTTTTCAGGGAATTTGGGCTGATTCAAAGTAGACACCAAAGGTAAGATTTTTAAGATGCTAGTT
>JAUWZM010000063.1 GCA_030615365.1 Candidatus Aerophobota bacterium
AGAGGAATTAAGGAAACAGCACCAGCTTAAGATAAATGAGTAAGCGAGAGATAATTCGAATCTATACTAACGAAAGTGTAAACGTAGCAATTGCAGAAGGTTTAAGACGTCGAGGTGTCAACGCTATCTCAGCTAAAGATGTTGGAAATCTGGGACTTACAGATGAAGATCAGTTAAAATACGCATTAAAAGAAAAATTGGTTATATTTACACATGATGATGACTTTCTCAGTTTAATCAGAAAATCTAAGTTAGAACATTGTGGTATAATTTTAGCTTTAATAGTGCCTTATTATGTGGCTTTGCACTTAGCGCTAGCAGAAATAAAAGCCAAAGGATGGCAAGCTCTTGTGAAAGAATTAGGATATGCTGGGGCAACAAAGTTTATTCTTCTTTATGAGCCAGGAGAAGGGAACTATACCGAGAAAAGAAAAGAACTGCTAAAAGATCTTACTATCGATGAAATAATAAGGGAGATTGAAAACAAGAGAAAGAGGTAATTTTGAATTTCGAGATCAGTTATGAGCCATGAACTAAAAGGAGCCATCAAACTAGCCCCGGTAATAAAGGAGCTGGAAACGCATCCAAAAGAATTTGAGGTATTGCAGTTTGAATAGAACGGAGGAAAGAAAATGCATGTTCCCCTGCTGGACTTGAAGCAGCAATACGAGAAAATCGAAAAAGAGGTTGAGGAAGCAGTAAAAGAAGTTCTTCGTGGTGGCTATTACATTCTGGGACCCAATGTAGAAGCTTTTGAACACGAGATTGCCCAATATTGCGGCACAAAATACGCCGTAGGGGTTGCCTCAGGGACAGACGCCTTAAGAATTTCCTTAGCCGCCTTGGGAATCGGAAAAGAAGATGAAGTAATTACCATTCCCTTTACCTTTATTGCTACAACCGAAGCAATCGCTCAAACAGGTGCGCGGCCAGTATTTGTGGATATAGACGAAGAAACCTTCAATATCAATCCTGAAAAAATTGAGGAAGCTATAACGGAAAAGACAAAGGCCATAATTCCAGTTCACCTCTATGGACAGCCGGCCGACATGGGACCCATTATGAGAATAGCTAAGAAGTATAAGTTGAAAGTGATCGAGGATGCGGCTCAAGCTATAGGAGTAGAGTATAGTTTTACTCAATCCTCAAATTCAGACCAACCGTTATCATCTGTCGAGAACTCCACCAGTCCAAATTCCAACTCCACAAAAAAGGTGGGCTCCATAGGAGATGCAGGCTGTCTTAGCTTTTTCCCCACCAAGAACTTAGGAGGCTGCGGTGATGGAGGAATGATTATTACCGATGATGAGAAAATAGCCAGGAGGGCAAAAGCCCTCAGAGTGCACGGGCAGAGCTCTAACAATTATTTCTATTCTTTAGCTGGCTATAACAGTCGATTGGATGAGCTGCAAGCAACAATCTTAACGGTAAAACTAAGATACTTAGACGAATGGATAAAGATACGCCGCAAAAAAGCCTCTCTTTATAACCAATTACTTTCCTCATCTTCTATGCCTATAAAACTTCCCCTTTCAGCTCCTTATAGAAAACATACCTATTCCCTTTACACTATCCGTATCTCTAAAAGGGATGAGCTGAAGGAATACTTACAAAAAAAGGGAATTGGGACTAAAATCTATTATCCTTTACCTTTACATCTTCAAAAGATATATGGGAGCTTAGGCTATAGGGAAGGAGATCTACCCGTAGCGGAAAAGGCCTCAAAAGAGGTTCTCTCTCTTCCCATATATCCAGAGCTGGGAGAAAATAAGGTTGAATTAGTAGGCAGGGAAATCAATAATTTTTTCACTACTCACTGCTCACGCATCACCGTTCACGGTATTTAAAGGAATCAATGCAAACACTGGAAAAGAAACTAAAGGACAGAAAAGCCAGAATAGCAGTAATAGGCTTAGGCTACGTAGGTCTTCCCTTAGCCGTAGAAAAAGCTAAAGCTGGTTTTGAAGTAATAGGGATAGAAAGGAAAAAAGAAAGAGTAAATATGGTTAATCGGGGGAAAAATTATGTCCCTGATATTATTGATGCTGAGTTAGAAAAAGTAGTAAGAGAAGGAAAGTTAAGAGCAACACAAGACTTTGAGGCAGTTTCTAAAGTGGATGTTATTTGTATCTGCGTTCCCACTCCTTTGACCAAGAACAAGGAACCCGATATCCAGTACATAGAAGCTGTTACTGAGCGTCTCATTCCCTATTTTCATAAGGGACAACTGATTGTGTTAGAGAGCACTACTTACCCCGGAACTACACAAGAGGTAATTTTACCTAAGTTACAAAGAAATGGTCTTAAGGTGGGAGAGGATTTTTACTTAGCCTATTCTCCAGAAAGAATAGATCCAGGAAATAAAAAATACAGAATGAACAATATCTCCAAAGTGGTGGGAGGAGTAACAAAAAAATGCACCCACTTAGCCAGAACCCTTTATGAGCAAGTAGTGAAAGAAAAGGTTTATTCTGTCTCCTCTCCCAGAGTTGCTGAGATGGAAAAACTTCTGGAGAATATCTTTCGAAGTGTAAACATCGCCCTCGTTAATGAGATGACTCTTTTATGCAACAGAATGGGAATCAATATCTGGGAAGTAATTGAGGTAGCAAAGACCAAGCCCTACGGTTTTATGCCGTTTTACCCCGGACCAGGCCTGGGTGGACACTGTATACCTGTCGATCCATTTTATCTTGCCTGGAGAGCAAAGGAATACGACTTTAACACCAGGTTTATCGAATTAGCTGGCGAGATTAACGATCAGATGCCCTACTATGTAGTAGAAAGAATGACAAAGATTCTTAATGAGCATAAAAGATGTCTTAACGGAGCAAAAATACTCATTCTGGGAATCACCTATAAAAAGGATGTAGGCGATCTAAGGGAATCTCCCGCCTTGAAGATAATAAAGCTATTAGAAAAAGAAGGAGCCGATATTTTCTATCACGATCCCTATATTTCCAGTTTTCTTCTTCAGGGAAAAAAATATAATTCAGTGAAACTAGCCGATGATTTCATCGGAAAGGCTGATATCATTCTCATCACTACTAATCACAGCTCTTATGACTATGAGAAAATTACCAAAAAGGCAAATTTGATTTTTGATACACGCAATGCCACCAGGCATGTAAAGGGTGATCGAGAGAAAATCTATCTCCTTTAACTATAGACTATTCGATACCCGAGTAACAGATTATTACTCACGCATTACCGATTACGGAGTTAATCATGAACATAGCAGTAGTAGGGGCAGGAACCTGGGGAAGGAATTTAGTAAGGAACTTTTATGAGATAAAACAGGCCAATGTCAAGATTTGTTGTGATCTAAATGAAGTTATCTTAGGGAAAATAAAAGAAAAATATCCTCTTATTAAGATAACTACCGATTACGATGAGGTGTTAGGGGATATAGAAATCGACGCTATAGTCATCGCTACTTCCACATCTACCCATTTTAATTTAGCTAAAAGAGCCTTGGAGGCAGAAAAACATATCTTTGTGGAAAAGCCTCTTACCCTAAGTTATAACCAAGCTCAAGAATTGGTTGATTTAGCCAAAGAAAAAGAGAAGAAATTAATGGTAGGACATCTCTTAGAGTATCATCCAGCAGTTATGGAGATGAGGAAAAGGTTGTGTCAAAATGAAATAGGAAAGATCTATTATCTTTACTCAGAAAGGCTAAATTTAGGCAAGGTGAGAACTGCTGAAAATGCTCTATGGTGCCTTGCTCCCCATGATATCTCGGTTATGTTATACCTGTTAGATACTGAACCTGTAGAAGTCTCAGCTTACGGGGGAATCTTTCTACAGAAGAAAGAAAAAATAGAAGACGTAGTCTTTGTGAATATTCACTTTAAAAACAGAGTTATAGCCAATCTCCATCTTAGCTGGTTAGATCCAAATAAGGTAAGGAGGATGACCTTGGTGGGAAGTAAAAAGATGATGGTCTTTGATGATATGGAAAGTCGGGATAAGCTAAAGATATTCGACAAAAGAGTGATTAAAAACAATGTCGAGGATAAGGTTGAATTTAACGTAAGATATGGGGATATCTATATTCCTAAAATAGATGCCTCTGAACCTTTAAAGATAGAGTGTCTTCATTTCATAGATTGCATAAAGAATAATAAAAATCCTCGCAGTGACGGTGAAGATGGCCTGAGAGTGGTGAAAATCCTGGAAGCTGCCCAGAGATCCTTAAACAAGGGCGGAATACCGATAAGGATAAGGGAAAATGAGTAATAAAGATTATTTTGTCCATCCTTCCTCTTTTATAGATGATGATGTCCAGATAGGAGAAGGAACAAAAATCTGGCACTTCTGTCACATAATGTCCGGAGCCAGAATTGGTAAAAACTGTAAAATCGGACAGAATGTATTCATCGATAGGTATGTTTCCATTGGAAATAATGTAAAGATTCAGAACAATGTCTCCATTTATAAAGGGGTAACCTTAGAGGATAACGTCTTTTGCGGTCCCTCTATGGTTTTTACCAATGTTTTCAATCCCCGTTCTGCCTATCCTAGAGATATAAGCGAATATCGGAAGACTCTAGTTAAAAAAGGGGCAACTATTGGAGCAAATGCTACCATAATCTGTGGTGTCACTCTGGGTAAAAGCGCTTTTATTGGAGCAGGAACGGTAATAACTGAAGATGTGCCCGACTATGCCCTCGTTTATGGGAATCCGGCAAAAATTAGAGGCTGGATGTGCGAGTGTGGAGAAAAACTGGAATTTAAGAATGACAGGGCGCTATGCAATAAATGCGGAAAAGAATATAAAATCCTAAATGAGAACAAAGTGATTTGTAATGAAGATTAGCCTCTAGAACTTTATTTTGTTTTTTCGACTTAGTCTTACGTTTGCTCTTTACCGTAATGCTACCTCCTTTGATTTTAGTTGATTAATTTTATATGGTAGCTGGTTCACCCCGTTAGATGTTTACTGTCTGACAGGGTAAAGAGTAAGTGAACAACATCAAAGGGTACTTAACGATCTTAATCTATTACTCTTTTTATTATACCAAGACTTTGGACGGAGGACAATGTTTTCCGGCACACGCCCCGAGGCCATCAAATTAGCCCCGGTGATAAAGAAGCTGAAAAAGTATCCGGAGATGTTTAAAACAGCAGTAATTGCCATAGGCTACGTTCGATTACTTTCGGTTCAAAACCATAGATGTGAATTAGAGAGTATGATTTTAAAATTAACCTAAAGCGAGGATGAAAGAATGAAGAAAACACTTATTACTGGTATTACCGGGCAGGATGGTTCTTACCTTGCGGAGTTTCTTCTTTCTAAAGGGTATCAAGTCCACGGAATCATAAGGCGAGCAAGCACTTTTAATACTTCCCGTATCGAGCATATTTATGTGGATCCCCATAAACCAGGTACAAGGCTTTTTCTTCACTATGGCGACCTTTCGGATTCAGAACAAATTTCCAATATCATCTATAATATAAGACCTGATGAAATTTACCATTTAGGTGCACAGAGCCACGTGCGAGTAAGTTTTGATACTCCTGAATATACAAGTAATATTACTGCTTTAGGAACTACTCGAATATTGGAGGCAATAAGAAGAAGTGGAAATAAAATAAAATTCTATCAGGCCTCAAGTAGTGAGATGTTCGGTGTATCTAAAACACCTCAAAATGAGGTTACACCCTTTAAACCTCGCAGCCCCTATGCTTGTAGTAAGGTCTATGCCTATTGGATGGTTGTAAATTATCGCCAGGGTTACAATATCTTTGCTTCCAATGGTATTCTCTTTAACCATGAAAGCCCTCGTCGTGGAGAAACCTTTGTTTCCCGTAAGATTACCCGGGCTGTCGCCGCAATTCTCGCCAAAAAACAAGACTATCTTTATTTGGGTAACCTAGAGGCAAAAAGAGATTGGGGATATGCTCCTGAATATACAGAATTTATGCACAAAATGCTTCAAAACGATAAACCTGAAGATTTGGTCATAGGCACGGGTGAGGCTCATTCGGTGAAAGAATTTGTAGAAGAGGCATTTTCTTATACCGGCCTGAATTGGGAGAAATATGCAAAGATTGATCCACGATATTTTAGGCCTACAGAGGTAGAGGGACTCGTTGCTGATTCTACCAGGGCTAAAGAAAATTTCGCTTGGCAGCCAAAGATAAAATTTAAAGAGTTGGTAAGGATAATGGTAGATGCAGATATGCGAAAGGCAGGATTGAAACCAATAGGAGAAGGTGATAAAATCCTGAAAGAGAAATTTCCTCATAGATGGTGGAAGGTAGATTGAGGCCAAGGCCGAAGTTAATTTACGGAATAACACTATGTCATTCTGGGCTAACAAACGAGTAACCATAACTGGTGGAGCTGGTTTTTTAGGTTGTCATCTTGTGGAAAAACTGAAACAGCGCGACTGTGAAAACATTTTTGTTCCCTTAATAGAAGAATATAATTTGGTAGACATCGAAGCAATAAAAAGACTTTATCAAGATGCAAAACCAGACGTTGTGATTCACCTGGCAGCGGTTGTTGGTGGAATAGGTGCCAATCGGGCAAATCCCGGGAAGTTCTTTTATGATAATTTAATGATGGGTACTCAGATGATGGAGCAAGGAAGAAGGTTCGGTATAGAAAAATTCGTTGCTCTTGGCACTATCTGTTGCTACCCCAAGTTTATCCCTGTACCATTTAAAGAAGAGGCCTTATGGAACGGCTATCCTGAGGAGACAAACGCCCCTTATGGCTTAGCAAAGAAGATGCTTTTAGTTCAATCGCAAGCCTATAGACAGCAGTATGGATTTGATTCTATATACCTGATGCCAGTGAATCTTTACGGACCAGGAGATAATTTTGATCCTAAATCATCACATGTGATTCCAGCATTGATAAAGAAATGTTTTGATGCCATAGAAAATAAAGATAAAGAAATAGTTGTCTGGGGAACAGGCAAGCCAACCAGAGAATTTCTCTATACAGAAGATGCCGCCGAAGGAATTTTATTAGCTACCGAAAGATATAACAAATCCGACCCTGTAAATCTTGGGACAGGGTTTGAAATTTCAATTAAAGATTTGGTTAAGTTGGTTGCTAAACTAACAGGTTTCAAAGGAAAAATCATCTGGGATACTTCTAAACCCGATGGCCAACCGAGAAGATGTTTAGATACTTCAAAGGCGGAAAAAGAGTTTGGATTTAGAGCAAAGATGGACTTTAAAGAAGGCTTAAAGAAAACAATTGAGTGGTATAAGAAGTATAGGTCAAGGTAAAAAACAGAGGCTAAGGTTAAGAAAGAGTAAAGGAGTGAAAAGGGTGGTAGTGTGATAGGCATTGAGATATTGGATATGAGTGAACATCTATCATCTGATGAACTGGACATAGCTAAATTTGATGTCAGTCGAGCTATTGCCCATAGATAATCCGGTGAAAGCTATTTAACAAAGTATCCCCCGGCTGACGACTATCGACTACTAGACTAACGACTATCAAATGGATACAGATTTAAAAGAAATCACTAATTTGGTGAAGCAGGCTGGAGAAAAGGTTTTAGAAATTTACCAAAGGAAATTTAAGGTTTATGAAAAAGAAGACAAATCGTCCGTTACAGAAGCTGATATAGCATCAGAAGGAATAATCTTATCCGGTTTGAAAAAGTATGGGTATGGCATTCTTTCTGAGGAAAGCAAAGATGGTTCCTCACGCCTTAAAAAAGAGAAAATTTGGATTATTGATCCTTTGGATGGAACACAAGATTTCTTGCAAAAAACAGGAGAGTTTTCTATTATGGTAGGATTGGTGTATAAAAGAGAGCCCTTCCTGGGAGTGGTTTACAAACCTGTTGGAGATAAGACATATTTTGCTAAAAAAGGAGAAGGTGCTTATTTAAAAAAATCTGGAAGACCCGGAAAGAGATTACAGGTTTCCAGTGTTTCTAATCTTACCAAGGCTAAATTTGTGTTTAGCAACTTTCATCTTAGCAAGTTAGAAAAAAGATTTATTAAAGCCAGTAAGATAGCTCAGGCTACCTATATGGGCAGTATCGGAGTTAAGTTAGGTCTTATTGCAGAGGGAAGAGCTGATGGTTACTTGACCACGAGCAATAGAACTTCTCAATGGGATATTTGCGCCCCTGAGATTATTTTGAAAGAAGCAGGAGGAAAGGTAACGGACTTAAAGGGTGAGAGTTTTATTTACAATCGTAGACAGATAAGGAACTTCAATGGCATTGTTGCCAGCAATGGAAGAATTCATACTTCAATAATTGAAAATGTAAGTCAGATAAAGAAGGAAGGATAAAATTGCAACTTCCGATTAACGACTATTGGACTATTAGAGCATCAGACTACCAGATTATAAGGAAGGAGAAATAAAAAAATGCTATCTCATGGCGGGAAACTAATAAATAGAGTGGTAGCTTCCTCAAAAAGGGAAGGGATTCTAAAGAATATCGCTGAGTTTAAGAGATTAACCCTTAATGAAGAGCAGGTTAAAGATGTGAGGAATATAGCTCGGGGAGTTTACTCTCCCTTAACCGGCTTTTTACGAGAAGATGATTTTCAAAAGGTTGTGTCCGAAATGAGGCTCTCCGATGGAACGGTTTGGCCTATTCCAATTGTTCTGGATATTTCCGAAAAAGACTCCCGAAAAACAAGGAAGGAAAAAGAAGTTCTTCTGGTTGATAATCAGCAAAGACCGGTTGCTCCTTTAAAGGATATCCAGGTTTATCCTTACCAGAAGGACCTTTTTGCTGCAGGAGTTTTCGGTACAAAAGATAAAAATCATCCTGGGGTAGAGGATGTATACCGTATGAAAGAGTTTTTAGTGGGAGGAGATATCGAATTGGTGGATGATTCACGTGAGCCTTTCCCGGAATATAACTTTTCTCCTCACCAGACGCGCCAGATATTTCAAAAGCGAGGGTGGAAGAAGATAGTTGCCTTTCAAACCAGAAACGTTCCCCATCGCGGCCACGAGTTCTTGCAAAAAACCGCTTTAAAAGAAGTTGACGGACTTTTTGTCCAGCCGGTTATCGGGAAGAAGAAGATAGGCGATTTTAAGGACGAGTATATTTTGATCAGCTATGAAATCTTAATCAATAAATATTATCCAAAAGATAGAGTATTTTTAGGGATTCTTTCTTTAAAAATGAGATATGCTGGTCCGAGAGAAGCAATTTTTCATGCCTTAATCCGGAAGAATTTTGGTTGTACCCATTTTATTGTTGGTAGAGATCATGCCGGAGTTGGGAATTGCTATGGTCCTTTTGATGCTCAACGCATATTCGATAGCTTTAAAAAGGAGGAAATTGGTATTACTATTTTAAAATACCCGGAAGTAGTCTATTATCCTAAAAAGAGAATACACACATTTATAGATCAATGCCCTCCCGAAGGGACAGTCTCTTTCAGTGGAACCAAACTCC
The DNA here is from genome assembly GCA_030615365.1 of Candidatus Aerophobota bacterium. The sequence continues at coordinate 9,405 of JAUWZM010000063.1, forward strand.
GAGAACAGATTAGATCAAAAAAGACCCCTCCTTCCTACATTATCAGACCAGAAGTTTACAATTTCTTAGCTCAGAGCCGTAATGCTCTAGTAGACAGTATGTACAAAAAAACAGAAAATCAAAAAGGTTTTGTTCTGTGGTTTACCGGTCTTTCCCAGGCCGGGAAAACTACTGTTGGCAATAGAGTCTATGAGATCTTGAAGCAAAAGGGACTTAAACTGGAAAGATTAGATGGAGATATTGTTCGCCAGTCTCTTAGCGTTGATTTGGGTTTTTCCAAAGAAGATAGGGATGAGAACATTAGAAGAGTCACCCATGTTGCCAAACTTTTAAGCAGAAACGGAACAGGAGTGATTTGCTCATTCATCTCTCCTTATACCGAGGTAAGAAATAAAATTAGAAAAGAGACTACCGGTTTCATAGAAGTATTTTGCAACTGCCCTCTTGATATTTGCGAGAAGCGCGATAAGAAAGGTTTATATCAAAAAGCAAGAAGAGGAGAGATCCAAAACTTTACCGGCATCTCCGATCCTTACGAATCACCGGAAAATCCAGAGATTGAGTTAAATACTGATATAGAAACTATAGAAGAAAGCATCGATAAGGTAATTGCCTATCTTGAAGAAACCAAATTTATTTAATCCTGCTTTCGACAATCCGAAGCTTTGCTGGTTAAAAAGTCGGTTTTTCTCCTATAAGCTCTGAAGTATTACAAAAAAATTATGATAGTATCTTGAAATTTTGAGTAGATAAACTTAAGCCAAAGCGAACTTCTGATGTACAAGAAAAAATTTATTGGGAACATCAGAAATAGACTTGATTTAATAACTTATATTTCAATTGACATATGGCTAAAAACATGGATATATCCAAAAAGGCAGTGCATGGAGGTTTATGGTTAATATGGTTACAGATAGTAACCATATTGGCTAGTTTTGCAGGAACGATTGTATATGCTCGATTGCTATCCCCAAATGATTTTGGACTAGTTGGTATTGCACTTATTTTTATAGCAGCTGTTGATGCTTTTTCAAAGACAGGTGTTGAAGCAGCCTTAATTCAAAGAAAGGAAAATTATAATGAATATTTGGATGCTGCCTGGACGATGCAGATTATCAGGGGAACAATTATATTTTCTATTTTTTTTATTATGGCTCCATATATTGCAAACTTTTTTGATGCACCAAGGGCTACTAATATTATCCGCATAATGGGATTTACTTTTTTATTCCAAAGTTTTAGAAATATTGGCATAGTCTTTTTTAGGAAGGATTTGGAATTCAGAAAGCAATTTTTATTAAAGGCTCTTCCTGTCATATTTGGTGTTGTAATAGGTGTTTCAGCGGCATTTATTTTAAGAAATGTTTGGGCATTGATTATTGGTAGTTTAGTGAGGGGGGGTGGTGAATTTTTGCTTTCCTATATTCTTCATTCGTATAAACCTAGATTCAAGATTGATCTACAACAATTCAAGAAATTGTTTACTTTTGGTAGATGGATTTTTTTATCTGCTATTTTGTTTTTTTTAACAGCTAGAGCTGATAACCTTATAGCTGGTAAAATATTGGGCGTTACTGCTCTTGGTTTTTATGCTTATTCTTATAACTTCGTTGATAAAACCATCATCAGAATATCAAAAGCGTTTAGTGGGGTAACATTTCCTGCTTTCTCAAAAATTCAGGATGATATTCCAAAAGTTATAAATGGATTTATAAAGACTTTAGAAGTTCTGAGTTTTTTTACTTTTCTAATAGCTATGGGGATATTTGTACTTTGTCCGGAATTCGTTACCTTATTTCTCGGTAATAAATGGATGCCTATTGTTCCTGTGGTAAGGATTTTGTGCGTTTCGAATGTTCTGCTTTCGATTAGGCCCAGTTCTCACTTTGTAGCCCTGAGAAGACCGAACCTGCCATTTTACGTTAACGGAACAAGAGCTATTTTTATGCTAATTTCTATAATCCCATTGACTCTTTATTGTGGAATTAAAGGAACGGCACTGGGGGTTCTTATTGGCATTATCTTCTCTCTGCCTCTTTGGTTTTATTATACTTACCAGTTGCTTCATGTTGGTTGTAAAGAAATTTTAAATAAACTTTTGCCAATAGCCATAGGGGCCGGTTTCGCTGGTTTTATAGTTTGGAACCTAAAAACCTTGTTTACACATATTGGCTTGGTGGAATTTTTTGGGTTGGTTTTTGGCACGGTAATTCTTTACTTTTGCATAGAGATATTTTTCTGGAAAGCGTGGAGAAGGGGGCCAATTGGTAGCCTATATTACTTAAAAAAATCTGTTTAAATCTAACAAGAGTCAAGTTAAATATGAACAAGATAAAAAAATTGGATATAGCTTTTTAGTTGGAGATCTATTCCATTACGGACATTTAAGGTTGGTAGACTTAGGAATATCAATTTTTTCTTCATCAAGAATATGATAGCTTAAGCGTCTTTTGCCAAAATTTGTCTTTTTCCTATAATTTATTATCATTTGTTCTTTATCCTCTCCTATGTAATGAGGATGTCTGGACTTAGATTTATGTGAGGAATCTTCTAGATTCCCTTTTTCCTGCTTTTTAATGGCTAAATAAACTGTATGAGGCGAACATCTCATTGCTCTTGCGGTTGCTCTTACATTATTCTTTAAAAGTTCCAGGTTATATAAAAGAGTCCTTCTTGTAAATTCTTCACCTACATCTTTTTTTAGCTCTAAGTATGACTGATGCTGGACGGTCATAGCTGGAAGCCTCCTTTTTGAGAGTTAGGAATATATTTTTTCCTCTCATCTTAGAGTGTTTCCTGCTTGCCGTCCAGACCTCTTTTACTTTTTTGAAGTAATAACTTCTGCTGTATTTTTTCATTAAAAAGTGTGCAGGATCATTGTAGCCAAATTTTTCCGTGTCCGTGTCTTGACAATGGAGTCCACCTTAGACATAATATTTATATTATGGAAATAAGAAACAAAATTGGTTTTATAATTCCCGCTGCGGATTTATATTATAACCACTATAAAAATGTGCTTGAAAAATTAGACAAAAATACGTTTGATCTTATTGTTTTCAAAGGAGCAAAAAGTATAATTGGTACGCTAAAAGAAAAAAATTTTAATTTTTGTTTCAAAGAAGATGTTTTAAATAATAATATTGTCTATAAATATTTGGTTTCCAACTATCATCTGGGTTATTTACACCATGAATACTTGGGTAATTTTTCGTTTAATCAGTTCATAAAAAATATAGGACTTATAAATATCAGGTTCATGTATTCGCTGGGGAAGAGCCAATGGGATTTTAGTCGTTGGAATCGTTTGTATGACCTGATATTATGTTACGGGCCTTATGAAATAGATAACCTAACTTTTTGCAAAAGAGCAATTAAGCTTCCTATGGGGTATCCAAAACTCGATACATTTTTTAATCAAAACATTGATAAGAATTATTATCTTAAAAGATTTCGTTGCTGTCCCGACAAGAAAACCATTGTTTGGCTGCCAACCCACAGGGCCTTATGTTCATTAAAGTTATTTGCCCGAACAATATCAACCTTGAGTGACCAATACAATGTTATCGTAAAGCCGCACCCAAAGGCTTTTGTCCACAATCGTGATGGAATAAAATTATTGGAAAATTTGAATTTTAACTTCTTTATAAGAAAAGATATCAATAATATCGATAATGTAGCATTGTACGCAATTGCTGATTTTATATTTGCAGACTACGGGGGTTCTGCATTCGAAGCTATTTATACAGATAAAAACCTTTTACTTTTAAATGTGCCTTCGAATCATTATGAAATGAATCCAGTTCTTCATACCGGCAATAAGTCGTCTGATTTTATTATCAGAGACTATATTATCAACATAGATTACGAAGACCGTAATAATATTGTTTCCTTGTTAAGAGATAATTGCCTTTGGGACAACCAGAAGAAAGCTAGAGAACACTTGAGGAATTATTTCTTCTCTCCTTATTATGGCAATTCATCAGATATAGCTGCCCATATTTTGAGTAATGTCGAACAAATAGTCAAATATAACCTAAGAATCAGAATTTTAAAAATGTATTTTAATATTGCTTTGAGGAAGATACTACCAAAATCTTTGGGGAAATTTTTTGATAGATCACATGAGAGATTGATTAGTTTTATAAAAAATAATTGCCCTATATTATATGTATTACTTAAGAAAGGGCTATTGTTCCGCAAAAAACGAACGAATAAAACAAAATAACAAAATGCACAAAAACTTAAATCATATTTCAATTGGCTTTACGGGGGACGTTTCCTTTACAGGAATCTTTTCTGAATGTATTAATAAAAATAAAATTTTATTTGATAGAAATATATCATCATTATTATTTAATAACGATTACAATATAATCAATTTAGAAGGGCCATTGTCAGATATTAAAAATAATAAAAAAAAATTAGGAATATCTATCTCAAGCTCTCCCGACACAATTGATGTATTGAAAAACCACAATTGTTCTATTTTCAATTTAGCTAACAATCATACAATGGATCACGGTCAAGTGGGGCTGTCCAGCACGCTTTCATTATCCAAAAAATTTGGTATCAAAACTTTTGGTGCGGGCAAAAACCTCTATGAGGCTTCGAATATTCAATATTTATACAAAAATGATGTATGTATTGCATTGGTTGGGATATGCCATAACGAGGGACAAATTGCCACAAAAAACAAATGTGGAATATTTTCAGATAGTCGCGAAAAAATATTGAAATTAAGGCTACTCGAAGCA
>JAUWZM010000096.1 GCA_030615365.1 Candidatus Aerophobota bacterium
TTATCGTGGTTAACGATGGCTCAACTGATAATACCAAAGAAATCCTCTCCAAAATTGACCGAATAAAACTCATTGATTTAGAAAAGAATATGGGTAAAGGCGATGCAATGCAGACGGGAATTGAAAACTCAAATGGAGAAATAATTCTCTTCCTTGATGCAGATCTAAAAGGGTTAACCAAAAGACATATTGAAGATTTGCTTGAACCTATAATAAGAAGAGAAGTAGATATGACTTTAAGTTTTCGGGATAACAGCGGGGAGCCCCTTTTTGGAATTGATATCTTCTCTGGAGAGCGTGTCTTGCGAAGAGAAATTTTGGAAAAGGTTGACCTAAGAAGCATCAGATATGGAGCAGAAGCCGCAATTAACAAATTTATTGTAGAAAACGGATATGGTTGGAAGAGTATAAAGTGCAGGGGTTTAAAGATTACATTAAAAGAAGAAAAGTTCGGTATTTTTAGAGGATTATTCAAACACTATAGAATGTACTGGCATATAAATAAGATGTTTCCCGGCCAATTCTTTATGTGGTTCAAAATGGGATTAGGACAGAAAAGATAAGAGGTCATACTCCTTACTCCTCACTGCGTAGCTGAATAAGATATATCATATATTTTCTGTGCTTAGCAAATAATTTAGAATCAACTGCTTCTGGTTCCTCAAGTCCATGATTAACCATTCTGCGAATAATTTTTCCGAGAAAAAAATTACCTAACGTATAAAGATAGGGAATGTTTACCTTTATCGAAAAAGCTATTATTTTTAAAGTAGGCATCAGATAATCTTTGTAAAACTCTTTTCGAAAATCCAGAGTAGGAGAAATTCGAGAAGTAATATCTTCAGAATTTACTATTTTAAATCCTGCGCTAATTGCTTTCTTTAAGTACTCTTTAAGAGGATGACCAGAGATAGGTATATTTTCCTCATCTAACTTAAAGTAATCAGCTATCAAAAGATAGCCTTTGGGATGAAGAACTTCCTTGCATTTCCTCAAGCCTTCCTCAATATTTATATATTGACAACTTTCACTCATCAGTATTAGATCAAATTTCTCTTTAGATTTAAATTCCTCGAAAGTGGTGAGATAAAAAGGAATCTTACCCTGGGTACTTTCCTCAAATATCTTGTGCTGATAAGCATCTGGGGAAAGAGATGCAACCTGATATTTTTTCTCTATTAATTTTAAAGCATTCCCTCCCACTCCACATCCTACATCCAGTATTTTAGTAATTTCGGGAGGGATAAAGGAAATTAAGTGATCTGTGTACCTTTCTTGGGCTCGACGAAGATTCTTCATCGTAAACTCTTCCCCTTCCTCCCAGTACCCATAATGTAAATGCTTGGTTCCGCTTATACTAAGATAATATTTTAAAAGCACATCTACTTTTTCTTTGCTCATAAGATTCTCCGTAATAGTTAGATTTCATAAAGGCTTTACTGCTAATTTTTTACCATTTCTACTATTAGTTTAGCTATCCTACAAGATGCCCCACCCTTTCCCATTATCCCTTTAAGTTGGTGGGAAATCTCTTCTCGAAGAGTTTGATTTTTTAAAAGCTGTAGGGCTTTTATAGCTACATCTTCCGGTTCAATTACCCCTCTCACCTCTGGAACTATCTCTTTTTTTGCTTTTTGATTGGGCTTGGCGGCAAATTTGATTTTTTCACTGTATCGCAGTACCAGTTTTTTTTTAATTGAGCGAATAAGAGGAAGGTTATGAGGAAAAAATCCTGCTATTCCATCAAGAGGTATTTGTTCTGCTTTGTTTAAAGGAATAGCGACTACCATAGGGATTCCCAGAGCGGCTATTTCAGCAGTGTTAGTTCCGGGGATGGTAATTATCAGGTGAGAGATACTCATAATACTGTACCTGTTTTCTTTCGCAAGCCTAATTTTTAAATAAGGAGTTTCAATTTCCCAGGCCTCCCCTTTTTTTCTTACCTCAACTTTTTCTTTGTTTAGTAGCTTATTCAGTTCATTTTGGGGAATAAAGGAGGATAAAACCATAAGAAATTGAACCTCAGGAAATTTGTCTTTAATCAGTTTTGCTACTTTTAAAAAGAAAGGGATCATATACCCTATCTCAAGTCCTCTACTTCCGGGGAAAAAGGTAACAACTAATTTATCGGGATTAAGCCCCCATCTCTCATAGACTTTTTCAGGGGATAAATCTATGAGAGGAGCATCTACCATTAAATCCCCCACTACTGCAATTTTTTCAGAACTCACTCCTTTAGAGAGAAATTCCCCTTCTTTTTCTTCATCAAGGACCATAAATTTATGAAATGATTTTACCCATCTGGGTTTGGTAAGGTACGCAATAGCTGGGAGCTTGAGTCGTTTAGAAAGAAGAACAGCATGAAAAGGGTCCCCTCCTAAGAAAACGACTACTCCCTTTCCTCTATGAGTGAAGGAAAAAGACTTTATTCCCAGGAGGATATATTTTAGATATTGACCTGGTTTTACTACTTCATCAATTTCAGGCCAGTTATTGGCTACTTCTCTCTCTAATCCACTGGCGTACTGACAGGGAGTTATCACCAGGACAATCTTTAAGTTTTTATCTTTTCGCTTTAGCTCTCTAACTACTGGCTTAACCCAACCTGATAGCTCTCCTGGACTATTGGCAGTAATAAAGACTTGCATAGTTTTTCTCGAAATTTCAATTTATCTTCGCTGTGACTGTGATAATTATACATAAAAAGTTCTTTTAATCAAATGATAGAGAATAATTTTTACTGGGTGAGCTCTGAAAAATCCTTTTTCTTTTTGCTGCTCGGCGAGGTGTTTCCATAAGGCAGCGGCGATCAAGGCGGGTCTATGCGCTCAAACTCTTAGTTATCCTGTAACCTGAGACATCGCCCATAAGAGCCACAGTATAAAGATAAGAGTAGAACTTAGCCGCAGGCGCCCGGAAAGCATCGAGCAAAGAGCAGCCTCAGATTTTTTTCAGAGCTCTCACTGGAAAATTTTGACAAAATCCTTATTCGATATATATTCGAGGTAATTTTTGCCAAACCCGGGAGATAGAAATTGAATAAAAAAGCTCTCACTCTTTTAGGATTTATAATATTTATTCTTATTGCCTTTAATTTTTTAGCTTTACCCAAAAGCATCTTTGATATAGGGCGTTTATATGGGTGGACTGGTGCTCAAAAGGGAAATCTTTTCTCGGCAGGTGGGATAGGATTTATCTTAGGTGCTCTTGTGAGCGGCTATCTTTCCGAATCTTTCGGGAAAAAGCAGATTATTCTGATAGGGTTAGTATTATCAGGAATAGGGAATTTTTTCTTTGGTTATCTATCCAGCTTTAGCTTTTCCTACCTTTACTATTTTTTCCTTATCTTTAATTTGTTAATAGGAATAGGGAATGGCACTCTGGAAGTACTTGGTAATGCCCTAATGCTCCACTTACATCCAGAGAAAAAATCTCTTTATCTGAATTTAGCTCACGCCTTTTTTGCTGTAGGAGCAGTGATAGGACCCATTATTGGTGGTTATTTAATGGCTATTCGCAACTGGCAATGGATATTCTATCTCAATAGCATAGTAAGTCTATCCCTTCTCTTGTTATTCCTTTTTCAGAGTTGCCCTTCTTTTAAAGATAAGGAGAAAATTAAACTGAGAGCAGTTACCAGGCTTTTAAGAAGCAAAACGTTTTTGTTGTTTAATACGTGTATATTGTTTTGCATGGGAGCACAATCTGGTGTAATGTTCTGGCTCGTTGAATATTTAAGGACAAATGTACACTTTGGGCTTTCTCAGCTACAATCAGGAGCAATTCTCTCCTATTTCTGGATAGCTATGCTGATGGGGAGACTTGGATATGGCTGGTGGGTAGAGAAAACATCACCTCGTTTCGCTCTTGTTGTATCCAGTTTAGGGGGAAGCGTGTGCATCCTTTTCTTTCTTATCACTAAAAATTTAACTTTAGCTACGTTCTTTATTATCCTTTACGGAGCATTTATCTCTGGAATGTTTGCTACTATTATTTCTCTGGGTAGCTATAAATTTCCCCGTTACATAGGAGTTGTTACTGGAGCTATGGCTGGCACCACCGGCATAGGCCAGGCTCTATTTCCCAATATTATTGGCCGTATTTCCGATGTGAAAGGTTTATCTGTAGGTATGGGAACCTGCGCTTTATATCTTATAGTAGTGCTCTTTATAATTTTGATTGTATCTTATAGTAAAGAGGAGGAAAGGCGGTGAGCTACTCATCTTCAACAATAGCTTAGCTTTTCTGAAATTCTTGTTTTCTCTGATAGTTGTAGCTGCCCAATTCATTGGGCGGGTTTAATGTGCCGATAAATCGGCAAGCTACAAAAATGGCAAGCGAGGAACCTCATAATTTTTTAGAAAAACTTACCTGTTACCATACTCACCATTTTCTTGCTACTTTTCCATAAGCTCTTTTATCTTCATAATGTTAATAATATGGGCTCTTTCTCGCTCTTCGAGCTTCATAGTTATATATTTTACTACCTCTTCAATTTGGGGAATAAAGATATATTCCAAAGCGTTCACTCTTCTTCTGGTCCGATCAATTTCTTTGGCTAATCTTTTTACCTCTTCCTCTTTTTGAGCTAACTCTAAAAGGGAAGGTAGGATCTCGGTAAATGATCGTATACCTTCATCCAGCCTCCAATTACTTTCATAAAAACCATAGGACAAAAGATCCCCTTCTCTTACTATTTTAAATTGGGGAGTTTTAAGAGTGGTGTAGCTTATGATTTCTAAGGATGTTTTAGCCTGTGTCCACATTAAACACTCTTCTATCTGTTTCTCTGAGTTTATCATTTTTGCATGTTGAAGATCACGGTAGGATGTTTTTAGTTTTTCTCTTGTCTTTTTTCTTAAAGCCCTTACTTCTTTAATCAAGGGAAGGAATCTTTGAATTAGCTCGTTTCTTTTATCTTCTAATAAATCATGAGCTCTTTTAGCTGCCTGTAGTCTTTTTCTCTGCTGCAGAAGCTCCATTCGAGTAGGATTAAACTGAGCTGTTCTTGGCACTGGTTACTCCTTTTCTCTTCCTCCATACTTTTCTATCCACTCATCCCTTACTCTTTTTAGCTCGGGCTTGGGTATAATCTTCAAGAGTTTCCATCCCATATCAAGAGTTTCCTGTACCGACCTGTCCTCATTTTCTCTCTGTCGGACAAAGTTTTCTTCAAATTCATCGGCAAACTTAAGGTACTTTTTATCCATGTCACCTAAAGTAGCCTCTCCCATAACCAGAGCTAACTCTCTTACCTCCATTCCTCGAGCATAGGTAGCGTAGAGTTGATTGGATAATTCTCGGTGATCTTCCCTGGTTTTTCCTTCCCCCACGGCTTCATCCATTAATCTGGAGAGAGATGGGAGAACATTCATGGGAGGATAAATTCCCTTTTGATGCAGACTTCTCTGCAAGATTATCTGTCCTTCGGTAATATATCCAGTGAGATCAGGAATGGGATGAGTTTTATCATCATCGGGCATGGTGAGGATGGGAATAAGGGTGATTGACCCTTTTTTCCCTTTAATTCTGCCAGCTCTTTCATAAAGAGTGGCAAGATCTGTATAAAGATAACCAGGGTATCCTCTTCTTCCCGGAACCTCTCTTCTTGCTGCTGAAATCTCTCTTAGGGCTTCAGCATAATTGGTCATATCGATCAGGATAACTAAAATGTGCATATCTTTCTTAAATGCTAAGTATTCAGCACAGGTGAGAGCCATTCTGGGAGTAGCTATTCTTTCAATTACCGGATCATCAGCTAAATTGAGGAAAAGAGTAGCCTTCTCTATGGCTCCGCTTTTCTCAAAGCTGGAGATAAAGAAATTTCCTTCCTCAAAGGTTATTCCCATAGCAGCAAAAACTATAGCAAATTCTTCTTCTTTGCCCAGAACCTTGGCTTGTTTAGCAATTTGAGCAGCCAATTGAACATGGGGAAGTCCGGCTCCGGAGAAAATGGGTAGTTTTTGTCCTCGAGATAGGGTATTGAGCCCATCAATGGCTGATATTCCTGTTTCAATAAATTCTCTTGGATAGGCACGGGCATCCGGATTTATAGGCTCTCCTCCTATGTCTAATCTTTTTTCTGGAATTATCTGCGCTCCGCCATCTCGAGGCCTGCCCCAGCCGTCAAATACCCTTCCTACAATATCTTCAGATACTCCCAATTGGATACCTCTACCTAAAAACTTTACCTTGGATCCCTCTACCCCGAGCTCGGTGGCTCTTTCAAATAGCTGAACTAAGGCTGCATCAGAGCTTACCTCTAATACTCTTCCCCTTCTTTTTTCTCCATTAGGTAACTCTATCTCTACCAGTTCTTCAAAACCTACATCAACTACATTTTCTACCAGCATTAAAGGTCCAGTGAGCTCTTTTATTGTGGTATACTCTCTACCCATAATTTACTCCTTATTTTCCAATTTGTTTAATTCCTCTCGTAGTTTATGACGCAGATTTTCTATTTCTTTCTCCACATTTTCATTGGGAATGTATTTAGCTTTGGCAATATCTTCCCTTATCGGAAGAGAGATTAGCTCATCCAGGGAGATGTCACGATCTAAGGTGTCTATACATAAATCATAGTAATCTAAAATTAACTTAAGCATTAGGTACTGTTTTTTTATTGGGCTGTAGGTATCTATCTCGTGAAAAGCAAATTGTTGCAGGAAATCTTCTCTTATAGAACGAGCTGTCTCCATAGCTATTCTGTCCTGAGAAGATAGAACATCCAGCCCTACAAGTCTCACCGTTTCCTGTAGCTCATCCTCTTTTTGCAAAAGAGCCATAGCTTTTCTTCTAAGCTGCATCCAATCTGAAGCTACTTCTCGGGTTAAATAAGGTGTTAGTCCATCAAGATAAAGAGAGTAGCTGCGAAGCCAGTGAATAGCTGGGAAATGACGTTGATAGGCAAGCTCGGCCACTAAAGCCCAGAATACCCTCACTACCCGTAAAGTTGCCTGAGTTACTGGCTCAGAAAGATCCCCACCTGGTGGAGATACAGCTCCAATAGCACTCAAACTACCCTTTCTTTCGTCCTGTCCTAAGCAGATGACTATCCCTGCTCTTTCATAAAATTCAGCTAATCTGGAGGGAAGATACGCAGGATAGCCCTCCTCTCCTGGCATCTCTTCTAATCTCCCCGACATCTCTCTTAAGGCCTCAGCCCATCTTGAGGTAGAATCAGCCATTAAGGCTACATCATAGCCCATATCCCGATAATACTCAGCCAGGGTAATTCCGGTGTAGATAGAAGCTTCTCGGGCCGCTACAGGCATATTTGAAGTATTGGCAATTAAAATAGTTCTTTGCATTAAGGATTTACCTGTTCGAGGGTCCGTTAGTTGAGGAAATTTCCGTAGCACATCGGCCATTTCATTTCCTCTCTCACCACAGCCTACAAAAACAATAATCTGTGCATCTGCCCATTTTGAAAGCTGGTGCTGGACTACTGTTTTCCCGGATCCAAAAGGTCCGGGGATACAGGCTGTTCCTCCTTTGGCTATAGGGAAGAATGTATCAATAACTCTTTGACCTGTAATTAAAGGTTCTGTAGGCTCCAGTTGTTTTTTATACGGTCTCATTTGTCTTACCGGCCATCTTTGCAGCATAGAGATAGATTTTTCTTTCCCTTTGGTTTCAATTACTGCGATAATATCCTCTACCCTTGCTTTGCCTGAATGAATCTTTTTGACTGTTCCCCCTATCCCAACTGGGACCAAAATGCGGTGCTCTATGATTTCTGTTTCTTGAACTACTCCCAGGATATCTCCTGGAGTTACCTTATCTCCAATTCTTGCTTTTAACTGGAAATCCCACTCTTTTTCTCTGTCAATAGCATTTATTTCTATTCCCCGGGTAATAAAATCACCCCTCTTGGCTTTAATTAAATCTAAAGGACGCTGTATTCCATCGTAAATGTTTCCCAGCAGTCCTGGAGCAAGTTCTACCGAAAATGGATGATAGAGAGATTCTACTTCTTCCCCTGGTTTCAATCCACTGGTTTCCTCATAGACCTGCAAAGAGGAAAAATCTCCTCGTATCTCTAAGATTTCACCAATTAATCTTTCCCTGCCTACTCTTACCACATCGAACATTCTCGCATCGGGAATTCCTTTCGCAACTACCAGAGGGCCAGATATTTTAATTACCTTTCCCTTTTGCATTGAATACTCCTTAATTAAGATATAGTATTGTTAAAACTTATCTATCACATCAAGAAAATATCTATCGAGCTCTGAAAATCCTTTTTCTTTTTGCTGCTCGGCGAGGTGTTTCCATAAGGCAGCGGCGATCAAGGCGGGTCTATGCGTTCAAACTCTTAGTTATCCTGTAACTTGAGACATCGCCCATAAGAGCCACAGCATAAAGATAAGAGTAGAACTTAGCCGCAACGTTGGAAAGCACCGAGCAAAGAGCAGCCTCAGGCTTTTTTC
>JAUWZM010000142.1 GCA_030615365.1 Candidatus Aerophobota bacterium
TTCGCTCATGAGGTTAAAGGAGCTGACCAATATATACTGGGGGCAATGGTCACTGGTTCTGCACTCACACCTCTGGTGCTTGGCATCCCTCTGGGCAGGTTGGCTGATAAGATTGGACGGAAAAAGGTCCTTTATTTGATAACTCCTTTTTTCTGGGCTTCCAACTTGATCCTTATCTGGGCACCAAACTCTGGGTTTTTGATAGGAGCGGGCATCTTGCAAGGTTTCTTCTTTATTTGTTTAACTATCGCAAGTGCCATGGGTGTTGAGCTAGTTCCTCCAGAGCAAATGGGAAGGTGGTTAGGAGTCATGCGGTTCTTTAGACTGCTACTTGCCGCTGGTGTAGCTTATTTAGCCGGGGTCATCTGGGACCATATCGGGCCAGAATACGTGTTTCTGATTGCTGTTGGACTGGATGTCCTTATCAGAATTCCGTTGCTTATAGGAATGCCTGAGACATTGGGGTTAAAGATACAGGAGAAATAAAACAGTTTATTAACGGGATGATAGGTAAAAAAGAAGGTGGTAATATTATGGCAAATCAGACATCATTTAAAGGTTACGCAATTGTATCCTGCGGAACACTGCGTAGAGAGTTAAATTACCTGAAAGACATTAATTTTTTAGATGCCGACAAAATTCTCTATACCGCGCCAGGATTACATGAAAAACAAACTGAACTGGAAAAACAACTTGTAAGACACCTAATAAATGCCAGGAAGTACTCTCAGAAAATAATAGTAGTTTATGGGGAAAGATGTTACCTTGATCCTGATAACCCATTCAGAGATATAGACCAGATAATTCGAGAGCACGGAGCCGGAATCTCAAGAATACAAGCCAAAAGCTGTATTGATATGCTCGCCAGTGCCAAAGAAAGAGAAAGAGTAAGTGGAGGGAGAAAAGTCTATTGGCTTACTCCCGGATGGCTAGAACACTGGAAACAGATTTTTAAGAAATGGGATGCTGCCAAGTCCAATGAGACTTTTCCTCAAAACGATAAGGCTATTCTCTTAGATGCTGTAGGTATTTTTGATGAATATTCTCAAAATTCTCCCGAAAAAATCCTTGAATTTTCTGACTGGATGAAGCTTGAAATAGAACCTTATAAAATCTCCCTAGATAGATTGAAAAACCTTCTTTTAGAGTGCATCAAGAAAAAAGGTAAGATAGAGAAAAATGGGAACTGATGTAGAAAAATGGTTCAAAGAAGAAGGTGCAAAAGTCTTAAAAAAGGTTGGCATCAAAGAGGGCCATATTATTTTAGATTTTGGATGTGGTGCAGGAACTTATTCTTTGCCTGCTACAAAAATTGTTGGAAAAAAGGGACAAGTTTTTGCTTTGGATAAAAGCAAGAGCAAACTTGATGAGCTCATAAGAAAAGCTAAATCAGCCGGATTGGACAATATAAAAACAGTGGAAACATCGGGAAAGCTGATAATTCCTCTAGAAGATAGATTCTTCGATGTGGTCTTACTTTATGACATTCTTCATTCTTATTATTTTTCACTAAGTGAGAGAAGAAAATTATTAAAAGAAGTACACAGGGCCTTAAAACCGGAGGGTCTACTTTCAGTTTATCCAGAGCACATGGAACTGGAAGAGACTAAAAAGGAAATAGAGGAGGCAAATTTTCACTTTGAGAAAAAATATTTCAAAACGCTTATTCACGAGGATAGATATATAAATACTTATATTTTAAGTTTTAGAAAATAAGTTTTTTTGACGACTTTAGCTATCCTGGTAGTGTTTTCTTAAGCTCAGGAGAGGAAAAGTCAAAATTGAGGAGCGTTTTTAAAAACCAAAGTTCTAACAGCTATCTCGGAGGATGAAGGAAGATTCAAAAGCTGCTTAAAGGCGGATGAAGCATAAAATTCATTTTCCACAATTTGGCAAGAAAGCAAATATCCTCAAGGGGAAAAGCATCTTAGATTATGCAAAGGAGTTAAAGATACCTATAAGCTCCAGCTGTGGAGGCCGAGGAATATGCAAAGAGTGCAGAATCATCATTGAAAAAGGGCGTGAAGTTTTAAATAAGGGAACAGAACTTGAGAAGGATTTAAGTAAAGAGGAAAGATTAGCCTGTCAGACTATTATTGAGGATGATTCAGTCGATGTGTACGTAAAGGTCCTGCATCGGGGCAGCCTTGAACAGATTTCTACTAAAGGAGAGAGAAAGTAAGTAAAATTAAACCCTCTAACCAGAAGAGAAGGTAAAAAAGTTTTATTCGGTGATAAGGAAATTGGCAGTTACCGGAATCATATCTATGGAATAGCTGCGGATATAGGCACTACCACTATTGTACTTCATTTAGTGGACCTGGAGAATGGGGAACTCATTTTTACTTCGGCCTTTGAAAATCCTCAGAGAATAATTGATGGAAATGATGTTATAAGCAGGATAACATATGATAGAGAAAAGCCAGGCGCTCTTCATGAAGAGCTAATTTCTCGTATCAATGAGAAAATAAGCAAGATGCCCTGTGATGAGGATGAAATCTACGAAATGGTGGTAGTTGGCAATAGCACTATGAGGGATATGTTATTTGGCTTAGATGTGCAGAGTATTGGAGTTAAGCCCTTCAAATCAGTAACAGAGTTAAGGACAGGTTCTACTTTTTTAAATAAAAAGGGCTCGGATCTTTCTTTAAGGATAAATGAAAATGCCAATATTTATGGTGCTCCTCTGGTAGGGTCTCATGTAGGAGCAGACACCACAGCTGTCTGTTTGTCCACGGGGTTGTTCGATGAATCTAACCTGACAGCTATGGCCATAGATATCGGGACCAATGGAGAGATAGTTTTAGAATATAACCACAAAATAATAGCCACCTCCTGCGCAGCAGGACCAGCTTTGGAACCCATGCCTGCATTAAAGGGAGCAATTCACAAAATAAGCATAGACAGCGGGAAGATAAGATGGAAGACTATAGGAAATACAGAGCCTGTGGGAATTTGTGGTTCTGGGATAATTGATCTATTAGGAGAGTTGATTAAAGCTAAGAAAATGGATGAAAATGGATATCTTGTTAATGGAAAGGTATTTAAGATAACAGACACAGTTCATGTAACTCAAAATGCAATTAAAGGCGAGAATGGCCTGATGTGGAGCAAAGCCGCTATCTCCCTTGGAATAAAGGCGTTGTTGGAGGAGACAGGGATAAGCACTGATGATTTAGATAAGGTATATCTGGCCGGCTCTTTCGGTACCTATATTGACAGGGAAAATACAAGAAGAATAGGACTAGTGCCTGCAGTGACATTAAAAAAAATAGTGCAGGTGTGAAATGCTGCTGCCGAGGGAGCAAAGGAAATACTCCTATCCAGGCAAAGAAGAAGAATTGCAGAAGAATCAGCAAAGAAGGTAAAGCATATTGACCTTGAGTTAATCCCTAACTACGGGGAAAGACTCATGCTTGATGAGCAAAATTTCAAGAAGT
>JAUWZM010000015.1 GCA_030615365.1 Candidatus Aerophobota bacterium
TGCCTCTGATATTATTAATCCAGGTCGGAAACTCAGAAATCTTTAAACAAGGTGATTTATGTGCTCAGTGCGTGGATCTTCCATCTTATCTGAAAGAGCGTAGGATATCTGAATGCAAAAAAGAACTTTCTCACTTTCTAAGTATCCTTCTCTGACTATATTGGGGACTCACTTCGAAGAGAAAAACTAATCACAATAAATTATGCTCCAACTTATGCGGGTTTCAGAGGCTAAAATCCAGTTTTCCGCACCTCTGTACTTAAGATTTAAAATTCAAATTAAGAAATTAATCACACCTTTCTAAGATACAAATATATAAAAAGGCTCGTCCTCCCCACATTTCGGACCACCCAAGTCCTCCTCACTCATGAACCATAAATTACAAACTTGGTCTCCCCGATGTCTTTCTTATGAGGTATTCAGAGGCGAAATGGGAGTCTTCGGTACATTTCTTATTTTAAATATTCCAGATTCCGGAAAATAGCAAAGACTCTCCGTTGAGGATGGAAAAACAAAACCAATGCAGGTTAAAGGTCTGCGAGTAACAACTAAAAAGATCCTTTGTCTGTCATGAAGATGGTATTTCCTCCTTAATAATCAAAATCTAAAGTCTTACTTTAACAAACTTAAAGCGAGTAATAATAACTAAAGTAATGATTTGTATTATAATCAGTAATACCTATCAATAAACTATTACAAAATTCTTTCATTTTTTCTTTTTTTCATTTTGGTTTACATAATATCTATTATCGGAACTTAAAATTCTCACAAAACAGGAAATACTCTCATCATTTTACTCCAAAACTAATGTGTTACTTTATATAAGATAATTGTAACTTAGAATTTAAAGACTTTTTTATAAATGAATAAGACTTTTTTATTGGCGTAGCTGCGTGGGTGAAACTTAAATTATATTAATTAAAAATTAACATATTAGATTAGGTTTTATATAGAAATCATTTCAATGAAGGGATTTTCAATTCAAAATTAATATGAAACATTAAAAAATAAAATATATCATTGGTGAGAATTTATAAATTCTGTCTTCTGAACGTCGGATTTTAATCCTTTGTACTTCCAAGAGAATTAAAGGGCCCTATCTTGCATTTTATCACCCCAAATAATACAAATCCCTGTCGCGGGTAAAAAGATGGCCTTATTTGGCTTTTCATGACCCTCTTTTTCACTAAGATTTCACTTAATACCTCCCCTACCCTCTTTGGTTTGCTGACTGGGTATATTTACGGATAAATTAAATAATTGACACTTTTCGTTTTTTACACTATAATAACAAGCAATGGGTAGTTCATTCTTTCGGAATGCATAATAATTGAAAAGAAGAAGAGGTAAATGCTTAAAGAAAAAATTGGTTTCATAGGTGCCGGGAAAATGGGAAGAGCTTTAATAATAGCCATAATAGATAAGAAACTTTTGCCCTCGCAAAACATTTGGGTTTGTGATAAAGCCAAGGAGAAACTTTGCCCTTTAGCGAAGAAAGGTGTGAGAATAACTACCAGCATAAAGGAAATAGCCAAGGAGGTCGATGTAATAGTTTTAGCAGTTAAACCTGGAGATATAAAATCAGTACTAAGGGAGCTAAAAGAAGAAGTCAATCCTTCCCAGTTAATTATATCCATTGCTGCTGGTGTTAGTATCTATTGTTTAACTACGCTTCTAAACAAAGATATTCCTATAGTAAGAGTTATGCCTAATACTCCCATCTCTGTAGGAGAGGGAATGTGCGTTTTTTCTTCTGGCCCAGGAGTAAAAGAAGATAAAATTAAAATAACCAGACAAATTTTAAAAGCAGTGGGAAAAGTAGAAGAGTTACCCGAAGATAAACAAAATGCAGTAACAGGATTGAGTGGAAGTGGTCCTGCTTATATTTACACAGTAATTGAGGGCCTGATCGAAGGAGGAATAAAAGCAGGGCTTAGCCGAAAAATTGCTTATAATCTGGCGATTCAAACTACTTTAGGAGCTGCTAAATTAGCCGAGGAAAGCAGCCTTTCTCTAGAGGATCTTCTGTTAGCAGTGAGTTCTCCTAAGGGAACGACTGTTGAAGGGCTTAAAATCTTAAAAGAGAGAGGACTAAAAGATTGTATGGCTCAAGCAGTAATTAAATCTACTGAGAGAGCTAATCAAATAAGCAAGGAAATGGAGTTTGAGATTGAAGATCACTCCCTCTCAAATCCGAAAAAAGGAATTTAAGATATCCTTAAGGGGTTACGATAGAAAAGAGGTTAGTGAATTCTTGCACAGTTTAGCCAGTTCGTGTGAAAATTTACTTAAAACCAATAAAGATATATCTCAAGAATTGGATACATTGAAAAAAGTTATGGAAGGTTATGAGAAAAGAAAAGAGAAATTAGAGAATCTTCTTCTCTCTACTCAAAAAAGCGCACAACTCATTGATAAAAACAGTCAAGAAAAAGCCGAGCTGATAATTAAAGAAGCAGAAATAAAGGCAGAAAAGACAATCTCTGAAGAAGAAAAAAAACTTGAGGGGCTGAAAGAAGAAATTCTCAGGTTATCGCAACAGAAAAAAATATTCCTTTTAAAAGTAAAATCTTTGATTAAAGCTCATTCAGAATTATTGGATTTCTATGGGGAAGAATCCGTGGGAGGTTCTTCTTCGTCTTCCTCAGGGTCCCTCCCCTACCCTTCTTTTCAGAAAGAGAAAATTAGTTTTGAGGAGAATTAACTCCCCTTAATTTTTTGCTCCTTATCAGAAAATTATTAGCCAAAACTGGTTATTTGACATTTTTAACAGGGGTGTTACAATATAATAAGTTTTATCAATAACTTTTTGTAAAGAGGTGTACATGTGTCAGAAGAAGGCGTAGTTAAATGGTTTGATGACCGTAAAGGTTATGGGTTTATTGCACGAGAAGACGGAAAAGATGTTTTTGTGCATTTTTCCAACATTACTCAGGAAGGATTCAAGAGCCTGAAAGAAGGTGACAAAGTATCCTTTGATGTGCAAGAAAGCGAACGAGGCCCTCAGGCAATTAATGTAGGCAGGGTTAGCGAATAGAGACCAGTATCCCGGCTGGATGATTATAGTTAAAGTTTTATCTTGACTATAGAACTTCAGCCGGGATACTAATGCAAATTTTACCTTAGAATATAAAGGTGAATAATCATTATCCTGATTTTTATATCTTCCCTTTTGTTTATACATATCCCTGCTCCCCTGTTTATCCTAATAAGTTGAGTAATTAAGTGTAAAAAATTTTGAAAAATTTCCCGACTTGTCGATGTTTCCAATGTGTTACTCAAATCGGCACTTAAGGTCGTTCCCGAAGGATGGGGCTTTCTGGCAAATCTTGTAAAGAGTAAGCCTCTGCTCACATATACTCAAAATTAATACCAAAATCTCAGGAGGAAAGCTTATGAGTTACCAAACGAGTGACCTGCATAAAATGGAGAAGAGATTTTTTTACCAGGGGCATAAAACCAACGAAATTTCTTTCCCATTAGGTGGAATTGGCACAGGATGTATAGGTCTTGCTGGTAATGGAAGACTTATCGATTGGGAGATCTTCAATAAACCTAACAAAGGGGGAACTGTGAATGGTTTCTCTTTCTTTGCCATTAAGGCTGAGGAAAAAAAGAGGTTAGTAGTGGCAAGAGTGTTAAATGGAGATTTGAATCCTCCTTATCTTGGTAAAGGATGCGGTAACTGGACCCATGGATTTGGAGTAAACAGGGAGTACATGGCAGGTCTTCCCCATTTTGAAAAGACCGAGTTTAAGGGTGAGTTTCCCATTGCAGAAATAAAGTTTATTGACCAGAAAACTCCACTGGATATCAAGTTAAAGGCTTTTAACCCATTTATCCCCTTAAATGATAAGGATTCATCAATCCCGGCAGCTATTTTTATCTTTGAGGTAAAGAATATCTATGATAAACAGCTTGATATCAGTCTGGTCGGAAATCTAAGCAATCCATTTTCTAAGGGCAGCATCAATGAATACTTTGATAAAGGTAGTTATAAAGGAGTAAAACTTTACTCTAACTGCTACCAGGGGGATGAGCCTGAATATGGTGATATGACTTTCAGTACTAATAGTGAAAAGGTCAGCAGGCAAAGTTACTGGTATAGGGGTGCCTATCTTGATAATCTCATCGTATTTTGGAAAGATTTCACATCTCCTGGACAGTTTCAAGAAAGAGTATATGATACACCAGGATCTAAAGACCCAGCTCTCCCATGGCCCAAAGACACAGCTCTGCTTTGTACTCACAAAACCCTTCAGCCAGGAGAGACCGGGGAGTTCAGATTCTTGATAACCTGGAGCTTTCCCAACTTTGTAAACTACTGGAATCCGTCCTCAGCATATCAGCAGGACAAAAAACCTCAATGGAAAAATTACTATGCTACTATTTTCAAAGACTCGAGCGAATCGGCAGAATATACCTGGAAGAATTTTGAACGCCTCTACCGGGAAACCCTGGAGTTTAAAAATACCCTATTCCGTACAAGTTTGCCTGACCACGTTCTGGATGCGGTATCCAGCAATCTCTCTATTCTAAAATCACCTACCTGCCTGCGACTTACTGACGGCACTCTCTATGGATTTGAAGGATGCCATCCTGCATCAGGCTGTTGCGAGGGATCCTGTACTCATGTATGGAATTATGCTCAAGCAACAGCATTTCTTTTTCCTTCATTGGAAAGATCAATGAGGGAAATTGATTATCAATACAACCAGCTTGAGAATGGCAAGATGGTTTTTCGGATGATGCTCCCAGCCGATAGAGAAAAATGGCATTTCAGGGCTGCTGCTGATGGACAAATGGGAGGAATCATCAAAACCTACAGAGAGTGGAAGATATCCGGAGATGCTGAATGGTTGAGGAAGCTATGGCCCAAAGTAAAGAAGGCCTTGGAGTACGCCTGGGAACCAACTAACGAGGACTGGTGGGATAAGAATCGTGATGGTGTCATGGAAGGAATTCAACACCACACACTGGATGTAGAAATATACGGTCCTAACTCCTACATAACTGGATATTATCTTGCGGCATTACTTGCCGCATCCAAGATGGCAAAAGCGTTGGGTGATGATGATGGAGAAAAATACTATGCCTTATACGAGAGGGGACGAAAATGGGTAAACAAAAATCTGTTTAACGGTGAATATTTCCATCAAAAAATAGATCTGAAAGATAAGCGGTTTCCCATTGATCCAGAGGTGGGAGAAATCAAGTATCAAATTGGAGAAGGCTGTCATACAGACCAGGTGATAGGACAGTGGTACGCCCACATAGTTGGGTTAGGGTATATATTGGATGCAGATAAGGTAAAGAGAGCATTGCAGTCTATTTTTGAATACAACTTTATTGATAGTTTTCGTAATTATCTCAATCCCTGCAGAGTCTACGCTCTTAATGATGAAAAAGGTATCGTAGTCTGCACATGGCCTAAAGGAAACGTTCC
This sequence comes from Candidatus Aerophobota bacterium, assembly GCA_030615365.1. The sequence continues at coordinate 5,447 of JAUWZM010000015.1, forward strand.
TAAATTGCCTGTATTATATTTCAGCGAGTGTTTCAATGGATTCGAGTATCAAGTTGCCTGCCACATGATCTATGAGGGTCTTATAGATGAAGGATTGAGCATTGTCAAGGCAATAAGAGATAGGTATGATGGTGAGAAAAGAAATCCTTGGAATGAGTTCGAGTGTGGAAGCAATTATGCAAGATCCATGGCTTCCTATTCTCTACTTTTAGCTCTAAGCGGATTTGAATATGACATGGTCAAAGGGCATATCGGATTCAGTCCTAAAATCAATGACGAAAATTTTTATTGCTTCTGGTCTCTTAACACAGCATGGGGAGCCTTTCAGATGAAAGAAAATAAGGTAGAGCTCACTGTAAAATCAGGTCAAATCTCTCTTAACAGCTTTGCCTGTAATGCATTGGAAATAAAAGAGGTGAAAGCAATAACTGTGCGTGATAAAGAAATTCCTTTTACAGTAGAGGGTAGATGCGTGAATTTTAGATATCCTGCCAGCATTAAAGCTCATGAAACACTCTGTATAACCATTAAAAAGTAGAGCACTATTGAAATTACAAAAAAAGAAGAAAGAATTTTACCCTCCTCACTATCTCTTTTATAATTTCTATTATATTTTTATTCGAAAAGTGCGTAGTATTATTATACATATTTCGGTTACTTTTCATATGGCAGAACCAGTTACCCTTCGGTTACATTATATATGACTTAACGCGCTTGTTTGCCTTTTTCACTAATTATGATAAAATAATCCATGAGATTAAAACTATTAGGAAAAATATATGTTTGAAGGCATTAAAGTTATTTTCGAGAGGGACCCGGCGGCCAGGAATATCTGGGAAGTTTTGCTTTATCCAGGTTTACATGCTATCTTCTGGCACAGAATTTCTCATTATTTATACTTGCATCATTTTGATTTTTTAGCTCGTTTGATTTCTCACATTACTCGTTTTTTTACTGGGATAGAGATTCACCCTGGAGCTAAAATTGGCGAAGGCTTCTTTATTGATCATGGGATGGGAGTGGTTATCGGAGAAACCGTTGAGATTGGAGATAATGTTACTCTGTTTCAGGCAGTCACCTTAGGGGGAACAGGCAAAAAAAAAGGTAAAAGGCACCCTACCTTAGGAAATAATGTGATGGTATCTGCAGGAGCTAAAATTTTAGGAAATATAAAAATTGGGGATAATGTAAAAATCGGGGCAGGCTCTGTAGTAATTAAAGATGTTCCTTCTGATGCGACAGTAGTAGGAGTGCCGGGAAGGATTGTGAAACATAAAGGGAAAAGAGTACCCGGGGTTAGCTTAGATCATGGGGATTTACCTGATCCTATTTTAGAAAGATTGAAAAAGTTTAGAGATAAAATGGATGAACTGGAAAAAGTAGTTTATCTCTGGAAAAAAGAAAAAATAGGAGAGATTCTTGAGGATAAGAACAATTCCAGTATGAACTTCATTAATTGAAAATAAAGGAGTGAGAAATGATTCAGTTTGCTACAATTATTATTGTTTTTGCTATTGTTCTATTCTATCTTGTAGGAAAAAAGGGGAAGCAAAAACCAAGGAATGAAGTGGATTCAAAATGTGAATTTTATAGAGAAGAAATAGTTAACTTTATAAAAAGAGTTAAATCACTTAAAAGCAAGACCAGACTGAAAAGGTTGGAAATAGAAATGAAAAGATTTCGCAAGGCTATGCAACTTGATGAAATATTGGAAAGAGCGGAAAAGGAAAACAATCCTGCTAAAGCTATTGACTATTACCTGGAGGCGCTTTCCTTTATTTTAAAAAACAAGTTTGAGCCTGAGAGAAAAACTGAGATTGAAGAAAAGATAAAAATTCTCCAGGAAGATACAAAATCCAGAGCGTATAAATGAATTTTTTAATCTAAATTAGCCCTTCCTGAATAGTTGGTTTGGGAAGAACCGCCTTCAATCCTAAAAAAGAGAAGAGTTGAAAATAAAGCCAGAAGGAGGTGAAAAGTAGGCAAGCTGTTAGTTCATAATATAAAAAAATAAATCATATCAAGGAGGAAAAAAGTGATACGAAAATTAATGGTGGTGTTATTAAGCGTGGCAATATGTCTGTTGGTAGCAGCTCCACTGTTAGCCGAGACAAACTGGGGTTGGTCTACTCCTCAAGAGTATGAGGAAGCGACAGGAAACAAGATAGAGAAGTTCAATGAAGCTCCTATACTAAGATTAAAAGTAGCTGCCGGTGAGCTTCCCCCAATAGAGCAAAGGCTTCCTGAGGAGCCTTTAGTGGATAAACCATTCGAAGAGGTTGGAACATATGGTGGGGCGATTCGCTTCGGTCAGGCATCTCCCTGGCTTTGGTGCCCAGCTTCGCTTTATACAACAATGGAGTACATGCTCTTGCTGGATCGAAAAGCTGAAAAAGTAATTCCAAATATTGCCAAAGGCTGGGAATTCTCAGATGATGGAAAAACCTTCACCTTGTACTTAAGAAAAGGGATGAAATGGTCAGATGGTGCGCCTTTTACAGTAGATGATATTCTTTTCTACTGGGAAAGCGTTATCTTAAATGATGAAATCACACCCGTTAAACCTATGCAATTTATGCCCGGTGGCGAGTTAATGACCCTGGAAAAAGTAGATGATTACACAGTTCGCTTTTCCTTCAGCAAGCCTTTTTGGGCTATAATTTGGTATTTAGCTGGCACCTCGTTTCATGGAGCTCAAAACTATATCTTTCTGCCTAGACATGCTTTTGAAAGGTATCACCTAGATTACAACCCTGAGGCGGATGAGCTGGCACAAGAAGCCGGTTACGACTACTGGTGGCAGTTTTTTAATTCCAAAAGAGATTTTGTGTTAGGCAGACAACTGAGCTATGAGGGTATCCCTACACTTGGTCCCTGGCTTACGGAACAAATACTACCCGAAGGAGTGGTGTATCAACGAAATCCCTATTACTTTAAAATAGATACTGCCGGTAATCAACTTCCCTATATTGATACAGTGAAAGGTATTGTATTTGGCACTGAGGAAACGAAAGCTTTAAAAACAGTATCCGGAGATTATGATTATATAGAATGGTTTACAAACCCAAAAGATTACCCTGTGTTTATGGAAGGCGCAGAAAAGGGGGACTACTATGTGTGGTTGACCCCTGGTCTCAAGGGTGCATCTCCTAATTACGTAATCAATCAGAATTACAATGAGGATCCGGTTATAGGTGAAATTATGAGAGACGTAAGATTTCGCCGAGCCTTATCTTTAGCCATTAATCGTGAGGAGTTCAATGATCTTTTTGCGTATGGAAAAGGCGTACCCCGCCAATGTACAGTTCCCCCAAATAATAGTTATTATGAGGAAAAATGGGCGAGGGCTTATGCTGAATATGACCCCGAGAGAGCTAATGAAATCTTAGATGAGATGGGATTGAAGTGGGATAAAGATCATGAATGGCGTTTAAGGCCTGATGGTGAAACTATCAATCTGGTAATATTCCATCTTGTAGAGGAATCACCGGCTGGATGGAGTGAGCTAATCAAAGAGTATTGGGGGGAAATTGGAGTTCAGGGTTTTGTCAAACCAGTAGATCGTAATTATTTGATGACTTCCTGGGCTGCTGGTACACAAATGGTTACCCCCTGGGCCTTCAATAGTGCTGCAGAAGCAGCCTTTGCCATTGGCCTCTCAACCGAAAGCATTTATGGACGGCTATGGGGCGTACAGTGGCGAGCTTGGTGGACTACAAAGGGAGAGAGCGGTGAAGAGCCACCAGAAGACATAAAAAGAATGTGGTTCTTGTACGAGGAAGTCGCATTTCTTCCAGTAGAGGAAAGAAACCAGGCACTGAAAGAAGTTCTCGATATCTACGGTGATAATCTTTTTGAGATTGGTATTATAGGCATGGTCCCAACACCTGTTATAACGAACGTCAACTTGAAAAATATCGATACCGATGCTTACGCTGTTAGTCCTGCTATAGGAATTGGCACACTCAATCGCTTGTACCAGGCTTTCTGGAAATAGTAGTAGAGAAGTTCCACAAGGACTTCTGCCCTCAAAAGGGCAGAAGTCCTTGTTTATTTAAAAGAAAGATAAACTTTACTCGCTCTTAATCTGGCCTGATATGAAGATTAGGATTCTCTCCCCCCTACCCTTCTGCAAGCTTTTTTGACTTTGTATACGTGTAACGATTTAAATTAGCCCTTCCTGAATGAGGAGCTCAGCAATTTGAATTGTATTCAAAGCAGCTCCTTTGCGCAAGTTGTCAGCTACTATCCAGAGATTAAGGCCATTTGGTATGGATTCATCTTCTCTTATTCTTCCCACAAAAACCTCATCCCTTCCCGCTGCCTCTATCGGAAGAGGGTAAGAATTTTTTTGAGGCTCATCTTTTACAATTACACCCGGAGAGGAAGCTAAGATTTCTCTCACCTTTTCCACATTTATTTTTTCTTCAGTTTCCAGAGTTACCACTTCGGAGTGGGAAATAAATACCGGAACTCTAACGCAGGTTGCCGTTATAGCAATGTCTGGGTCCTCCATAATTTTTCTGGTTTCATTCACCATCTTCATTTCTTCATCAGTATATCCACTGGGAAGAAAATTTCCTATATGAGGAAGCAGGCTAAAGGCAATTTGGTGAGGATAAACTTTCCTTATGATTGAGCTATCGGTTACATAACTCTCACTTTGCTTTTTTAGCTCAAAGATTGCCTCTCTTCCAGTTCCTGAAACTGCCTGAAAAGTTGAGATAATCATTCTTTTGATTTTAGCCCTGCGGTGAATAGGACTAATGGCTACTACCAGTTGAATTGTTGAGCAGTTAGGATTAGCAATTATTCCTTGATGATTTTTCAACGCCCAGGGATTGACCTCAGGCACTATTAAAGGAACATCCTTTTCCATCCTGAAGCCATTTGAGTTGTCAACTACCACTGCTCCTGCCTTTACCATTTTGGGAGAGAACTCTCGTGAAATAGAAGCTCCCGCAGAAAATAGGGCTATTTCTATTCCTTTAAGGGAAGCTGAAGATAATTTTTCTACTTTTAGTTTCTCTTTCTTAAATTCCAGCCTTTTCCCCTCGGATCTTTCCGAGGCTAAAACCCTTAAGTTTCTCAAGGGGAAGTTTCGTTGCTGCAAAATCTTCAGCATCTCTTCCCCAACTGCTCCTGTAGCTCCAACAACAGCAACATTATAACCGCTACTCAAATTTTTACTCCCTGGTCTTAATAGTTTAGTTTTTCTAAAACTTTCCTTATTTCTCTGTCAATTGTAGCTGCCCAATTCATTGGGCGAATTTAATTCGCCGATAAATCGGCAAGCTACAGCAATGGCAAATGAAGAATCTCATTTTTTTAGTAACACTTACCTATTACCCTTAGTCTTAATATTCACTCACAAAATATCAGGAATGATTTTTGTAATCATTACCTAAATAAAAATTAATGCTATTTGTGTTTATCTGTATAAATCAGTGGCTAAATAGCTGAATCTAATTCAAATTCTCGATGAATAAGTTTTACTGCTCTTGCCCCCTCCTCTTTCTTTATTGCACAGGAGATCTTTATTTCGGAGGTACTTATCAAATCTATATTTATTCCAGCTTTTCCTAAACAGGTAAACATCCTGGCAGCTACTCCGGGATGGGATCGCATTCCTGCTCCTACTACAGATACCTTAGCCATATCCGGATCATAGATTACGACTTCAGCTTTTAAATATGGCTTTATCCTGGCCATAATTCTCTTTACCTCTTCCAGGTCACTTTTATCTACAGTAAAACTAATGTCATTCTTACCCTCTTTTCCACCACTTTGAATAATCATATCTACATTGATGTTTGCCTGGGCAAGTTCAGTAAAGAGAAGACCTGCTATTCCCGGTTCATCAGAAACTCTCTTCGCTGTTATTTTTGCTTCATTTTCGTTAAGAGCTATCCCGGTAACTATAAATTGTTCCATTGATTCCTCTGATGATTCAGTTAATTCCATTATAGTATTTACTCCTTAACTGGTAATTAATGTCCCTTGATTTTCATTAAAACTGGAGCGAATATGTAAAGGGACCAGATATTTCTTGGCCATTTCCACGGCACGCAGGTTCAAAACTTTAGCTCCTAAACTCGCCAGCTCTAACATTTCATCGTAGGATATTTTAGACAGCTTTCTCACATTATGCACTATTTTGGGATCAGCGGTGAATACCCCCTCTACATCGCTGTAAATCTCACAAATATCTGCTTTTAAAGCGGCAGCTAAGGCTACAGCAGTAGTATCGGAACCACCTCTTCCCAGAGTAGTTATAGCATTTTTGGAGGTTATGCCTTGAAAGCCAGCCACCACTACAATTTTATCTTTTTTAATTTCCTTTATTATCTTTTGAGGATTTATTCTTTGAATGCGTGCTTTAGTATGACTCTCGTCAGTAATTATTCCTCCCTGGTAAGCAGTGAAAGAAGCGGCCTTTTCTCCCAAAGCATAAAGAGATATAGTAAGCAGTGCGGTAGAGATAACCTCACCTGTGGATAGCAAAAGATCCATTTCTCTTTTTGGGGGATTCAAACTTATTTTATACATCAAATCCAGAAGTTTATCTGTAGTATTCCCCATGGCCGATACCACCACTACCAGCTTATTGTTCTGCGATTTTGTTTTACTGATTCTCTTAGCTACTTGTTTAATTTTCTCCGGGGAGGATAAAGAACTTCCCCCATACTTTTGAACAATTAAAGCCATATAACTCCCCTGTTAAATGCGTATAGAAGTGTTGATGTGTAGATGCGTGAATGCGCTTTTATCCATTAACTCTTTTTCCTTTCCACGCATTAACTCATTTTTGCACCTACTAAATGTTTTTCAACCTTTAGACTTTCGCCCTCTTAATGCTCATAGAGAAACTTTTTTCAGTTGATGTAACACATATTTTCTAATCTCTTCAGGCGAAGGAAGAGATTCGATTGACTTTCCTTTATCAATAGATAGCTTTAAAAGGGGGAAAGCGGTCCCTCCACAGTTGCAAAACGGAGTCGAACTGCGAAAGGGAAGTATCCAGGTAGAACCGCAAGAGCTACATTTCCATACTTGTTTTTTCCCTGAACGTTTGCCCTTTTTAGAAAAGGGTTTTCCCTCTATCTCTACAATATCTAAAGAGAAATCTATCACAGGAGCATTGCTTATCCAGGTGCCTACCCCAAAAGCATCAGCTATAGAGCTTAACCTACCAATTTCCTCCTCATTCATTCCCCCGGAAACAAATAACTTTATATTCCTGTAGCCCCTTAAATCCAGCTCCCACCTTACCTCTTTTAGTATCTCTAAAAAATCTCCCCTTCGAGAAGAAGGGGTGTCCAATCTTATAGCAAAAAGATTTTTTCCTAATTTTTCAGCTACTCTGATGGACTCAAATTTTTCATCTCCGGTAGTATCAATTAACGCTACTCTCTTGGTCAGGGGTTCAATAACTTCATGGAAGAGGCAGGTTGCCTTTACAGTATCTCCTGATAGGAGAATTAAACTGTGAGGAATGGTCCCCACGGGTTCTTCTTTCAATAACTTAGCACTTGCACTCACAGATACTCCATCGCATCCTCCTATGTAAGAGGCTCTATCAATCATAAAACTAACTCCAGGGTGCATTCTACGGGCACCAAAATGATAAATGGGTTTTCCCTTAGATGCTTTTTTGGACCTTCCTGCTCGGGTAGCTACTCCTGATGCCTGGCATAACAGTCCTAAAAGAGCGGTCTCGTAAAGAGCGAAATCGCTGTAGTTCCCCTCTAAAACCACTACCGGCTCAAGGGGATGGAAAAAAGTTCCTTCCTTCATCCACCATACCTTTATGGGAAGGTCTTTTAACAAATAGGCTACCTCATCTATACCCGCAAGAATAGCCCATTCACTACCATCAGGGAAGTTTCTCGCTCTTACCTCAGCTACCACCAAACGGTCTATCTCTTTTTTCTTTATGATCTGTACCGTTCTGCTAAAGTACACATCAGTAATTCTTCCCTCTTTAATATCTTTTGTATTAGACAGATGGAACATAATTCTCCCTTTCAGTAATTTTTAGCAATTATTGAGCCATCAAGATACCAGGATTATATAATGACATTCTTCATATCATTAGGGTTTAAAATTTATATCACTCCTTGGTGACTCAGTGATCAAACTATTATAGTTTTGTAAAGATTATAACACAATTTCTTATATGTTGTCAACTGGTAGCTCCAGTTTCAAGCTTGATATTTTTATTAGTGTAGTGCAGACCTTTGGTTTTGCTTAATGGCAATTTTAAGAATCTGTGCTGTTATGTCAAGCTTGAAAACCTGATCCTGTACTTGACGAAATTTTTAGGGTGTGATAAATTACATGTAGTCTTTCAGACAATCTGAACCTTTTTTTATCCCCTTGCGGGAGGGAATTAGTAGATAAAACAGTAAGGAAGAGAAAAATGAGTAAGAAGTTGATAGTTCTACTGGTATTTGTTGCTTTAATTGGTTTGCTTGTTGCTGGGTGCACTGTTTATGAAGAAATTGTATTTGAGGTTCCACCTGATCCTCGTTACGAGGAGCGTTCCCAAAAGCCGGGATCCGTTTATATATGGATTTCCGGACATTGGGGTTGGAAATCCAAGCTTCATAAATATAAATGGATTTCCGGACATTGGGCTAAGAAACAGTCAGGCAAGCGCTGGGTTTCCGGGCACTGGAAAAAACATCGAGGAGGCTGGATATGGGTTCCCGGGCACTGGAAGTAACCCACGTATCTGAGCTATAAGACTCAAAATTGCCCATAAATCTAAACTCTTATATAAACCATCAAATAAAATAAGTATTTTTAAGGCTCATTGAGTAGAATAGAAATAGATAACCTATTAAAAAAGAGAGAATAGGAAAAGCTAAGGAAAAAATTATTTCGCTAAAAGGAGAGTGAATTTATGGAAGTAATGTATAACTCTCTCTTAAGAATTAGGATGGTTTTTTATTCACCAAAAGTTGGAGTTAACAAAGAGAGCCCCTTTTAAGGGCAGATAACATAGGGAAGTGTTATCTGCCCTTTTTATTTGTTTTTGTCTAAAAGAGGAAAGAGTTAGGATGGAAAGAAAAGGTAAGTTATGGAAACAGCAATAAAGATAGAAAACTTAGTGAAGATATACCCTGGTAATATTAAAGCTATCTCTCACTTGAATTTGGACATCCAGCAGGGTATTTTTGGCCTTTTGGGGCCAAATGGATCGGGTAAAACTACCCTGATACAGATTTTAGCCGGTGTTATAAAACCTACCTCTGGTTCAGTAAAGATTCTGAAATACGATACGAAAAAAAATTCTCATTTGATTAAAAAAAATCTGGGCTATTTGCCTGAATATCAGGGGGTTTATGAGGATATGAGGGGAGTAAATTTCCTGCAGTATATGGGCAGACTAAGTGGATTGAGCAAGAGGAAAGCGAAAGATAATGCGAAAAAGTCACTCAGAGAAGTTGATCTTGAAAAGTGGGGGAATATAAAGATAAGGAAATATTCGTCAGGAATGAAACAGAGGTTAGCCTTTGCCCAATCACTTTTGAATGATCCTGAAATTGCCCTTTTAGACGAGCCCACAAAGGGTTTGGACCCTATAGAAAGACAAAAAGTTTTAAAGAAAATCAAGATGTTAGGAGAGAAAGGGAAAACAGTGTTTTTATCCTCTCATCTTTTGGTTGAAATTGAACAGGTGGCAGACTGCATTGCTATATTAAGCAATGGAAAACTATTATTTCAGGCAGTAGCGGGTGAGATTAAAAGAGAAGGGGGTCTTTCCTTAGTGTATCGAAAAGTCTTAATTGGAGAAAAGCTTTAATGTATGTACCTATTATTTTTTACCAGGAAACTGTGAACTATCTATCTTCTCGCCGATTTCTATTTTCTTTGCTCCTAATTTTCCTGCCCGGAGTAATTGGAATATGGTTTTCCAATATGATGTACTATAATCCCTCAATAATCTTCAAAATGACAGGGGGATGGATTGAGCAGGTTTCGCCGAAGGTATGCATTATGGTTTATTTAGATGTTGCACCCCTGCCTATAGCATTAACGGCAATTATTAATGCCAGTGATTTTATTGCCGGGGAAAGAAAAAGAGGAATGTTGCAGCTTTTAGTATCCAAACCTTTAGAACGTTTAGAAATTATCATAGGGAAATATCTATCATTTTTATCTATCTTCTTAATTTTAATTTTTTTTAAATTAAGTCTGTTTAACTTTGCCCTAAAGTTCTTAGGAATTGGTCTGGTAGAAACTAAAGTATTCTTAAGTTATGCAGTTGCATTAGCGTTAACAGGGATTGTGTACACTTCAATTTCAATCTTATTTTCAGTCCTAATGAACAGCACTCTTGCTGCGATTTTAGCTGGATTTTTACTGTTGATTGCCTGGTATATTTTTGACTGGATGATACTTTATCTTCCTCTGTCAACATCTGAGATTTTAGAAAAGTTCTCTTTATCCTACTATATAAATAATATCATAGGCTATATATCCAATGGAAAGGCAACTCTTTTTTTAGGAGGGGGGGCTTCCTTTAAAGTATCCTGGCAGCTCTTTTTAAAATCAATGGTGGCTATATGGGGATGCCTCACCTTAGTTCCTGTTGTGGCTTCTGTAATAATATTGCAGAGAAAAGATATTGTTCCATAGGTAAAAAATCAAAGCTATGAGCATAATACCAGAGGTTTCTGCCTGAAAAAAAGCAGAAACCCCTGGTTGCGTTTCTTTTACTTTTTCCAGAACAGTTGGTATAAGCGATTAAGTGTGCCGTTTCCTACATCAGTACTGGTAGTGTAGGCATCCATATCGACATTTCCCAGATTGACATTAGTCAGACCAGGAGTTGGTACCAAGCCTATAATACCAATTTCCCAAAGGTTCTCGGCAAAGATATCAAAGACCTCTGTGAGTACCTTGCTTGCTTCTTCTTTTGAAAGGGTCAACAGGCTATCATGCAAGGACCACATTCTTTTAACCTCATCTGGTGGTTCTTCGCCTCCTTCACCGTTGGTAAGCCACCACATTCTCCACAGTGGTGCCCAGAAAACTCCCGGAATATTCTCGTAATTTGTACCTGCCATTAGCGAGAATTCTGCAGCATTATTGAAATCCCAGAGGGTAATCATATGTTGACCGGAATTCACCAATTGATGGTGATAATTACGATCTACCGGTTTGACAGCGACCTTAATCCCAACATCCCCCCAGTACTCTTTAATAAGTTCACTCCACTCAGCTGGATAGACCGCTGTACAATGCTGTATTATCAGGAAAAGGGGTTCACCATCGGGTCTGAGGCGGTAGCCATCTTTGTCCCGTTCATTCAATCCCATCTCATCTAAGATTTCGTTAGCTCTGTCGGGATCATACTCAGCATAAGTTGTAGCCCATTCCTCTTTGTAAAAACTACAGCTTGGATGAGCTGTCCCTTGACCTGGCGTGCCTTTTCCAAACGCAAAGAGCTCATTGAATTCCTCACGATTAACCGCTAAAGACAAAGCTCGGCGAAATCTCACGTCTCTCAAAATCTCAGCTACCACTGGATCCTCAACGTAATTTTGATTAAACATATATGAAGGGCTTGAAGTCCTGAAAGTCCGAGCTAACCACACATTATATCCTCCGCTTTCTGCGCCTTCCATAAAAACAGAGTAATCTTTTAGACTCACAAACCAATCTAGATAATCGTAGTCTCCGGATATCATCCTTAAAACCTTTACCTCCTCATCCCCAAATAGAGTAGCTGTAACCGTATCGATATAGGGGAGTTGATTACCAGCAGTATCTACTTTAAAGTAGTAGGGATTTCGATCGTATACCACTCCTTCAGTTAATACTTCTCTTACCATCCAGGGACCAAGAGTGGGGATACCCTCGTGACTTGGTTGTCTACCTAACAGGAAATCTCTTTTTACATTGAAAAGCTGCCACCAGTGATCGTAACCGGCTTCTTCTGCCAGTTCATTCGCTTCAGAATTATAATCTATATGATATTTTGCAAGAGCGTGCCTGGGCAAGAAGATAGTGTTTTGCCTTCCAGCAAATTGGGCGCCACATATCCAGCCCACTATATTCCAATAAGGCTGGCTAAAGTGGAAGGTAACTGCATAATCATCCACTTTTTCTACGGTCATTAGCTCACCCCCCGGCATATATTGCTTGGGTTTAACGGGTGTGATTTCATCGTTTAACATAACCGCTTCCCAGTAGAAAAGAATATCATCTGCCGTGAAAGGCGCACCATCTGACCATTTCATTCCTTTTCTAAAGTACAAGGTGAAAGTTTTTCCATCTTCTGAAAATTCCCAGCCTTTGGCTATATTGGGTATTATTTTTTCAGCTCGGCGATCCACCATAAGTATATACTCAGTTGTCGTGTAAAGTGAAGCTGGAAACCAAAATGTCGGAATTTCCTGGCTCATACGAAAAATTCCTCCATATGTCCCAACCTCTTCAAGTGGTTTCTCTATCAAAGGCTCCTCAGGAAGTCTTTCCTCTATTGGAGGAAGCTCACCGATAGCTACTTTTAATCGTAGCATAGGAGCTTCATGGAACTTCTCTATCTTGTTTCCGGTCGCTTCCTCATACTCTTGAGGAGTAGACCAGCCCCAGTTTGTCTCGGCTAACAGTGGAGCTGCTATGAACAGGCATAGCGCACCACTTAACAGCACAATCAGTAACTTTCGTATCACTTTTTTCTCCTTGATATGATTTATTCTTTGAAGTTAAAGTTCCTCAAAGGGCAATCAATCTTCAACACGTTCCTTTTTGGAAAGTGTTCTTTTGCCCCAGACTAAATGCCTGCCTATTTTTTCACCTCCCCATCGGCTTTATTTTATCCTTTCCTTTTTAGACAAAGATAAAAAGTAAATATCTTCACAGCAACGCTGTAGCGATAGTTATTATAATACACTTCATTTAAACTGTCAAAGATAGCTGGTTCGGTGTCAATGCAAAGTAAAAGGGAACCACCCCTACTAATACTTTTCTGTTTTAACGTCGAGCTTCTTAGAAGTCTAACTGACTCATCTGATAAACGAAACGCACGAGGCAAACGATTTACAATTTTTCTGCTAAGTGGCAGGCTACTAAGTGGTCTTCATCAAGGTTTTGAAAGAGAGGTTCTTTTTTTCTGCACACAGGGAGGGCGTAAGGACAGCGAGGATGAAACCGACAACCCGAAGGAGGATTGGCAGGACTGGGAACATCCCCTTTAAGCACTATTCTTTCCTTTTTTATATCTGGATCTGGGATAGGAATTGCAGAGAGAAGAGCGCGAGTGTAAGGATGCAGGGGCTTTTTAAATAATTCCTCTGTAGATGCCTTCTCAACTATCTTTCCCAGGTACATAACACAGATCCTATTGGCTATGTGTTTTACTACCAGCAAGTGATGAGTAATAAACACATAGGTGAGATGTAACTCGTTTTGCAGATCCTGAAGTAAATTAAGAATTTGAGCTTGCACAGAAACATCCAGAGCTGAGGTAGGTTCATCTAAAATTACAAACTCAGGATCTGTTGCTAAGGCTCTGGCAATAGCAATCCTCTGCCTTTGGCCACCGCTAAACTCATGAGGGTATCTAAAAAGGTGATCCTCAGTGAGACCCACCATCATTAGAAGCTGCAGTACTCTCTTTCTTGCCTCTAATCCTTTCGCCAGATTATGCACCTTTAATGGCTCTCCCACAATGTCTTTTATGAGCATTCTCGGATTTAAAGAAGAGGAAGGATCCTGGAAGACTATCTGCATTTTTTTTCTTATATGTTTCAATCTCTTCCCTTGAAACATAGAAAGATCATACCTATCCCTTAATCTTTGATAGTTATGAAAATCAGAATCTGTTGAGTTTCCAAGCTTCTCTATCTCCTTCCTGGCTTTTTTAGGAATATCGAAGTAGATATGACCCGAAGTGGGTTCTATTAATCGGAGTATGGTTTTTCCCAGGGTTGTTTTTCCACAACCTGACTCTCCTACCAGGCCAAGACATTCTCCTTTTTTTACACTAATATCTACTCCATCTACCGCCTTTACATTTCCTATTCTTTTTTTAAATACACCACCAAGTATGGGATAGTATTTTCTTAGCTTTTTTACCTGTAGTAATACATCCATTTCATTCATTATCCTGAGTATAAAGGTAACAGGCTACAAAATGTTTTTTGCCAAATTCTACAGTTTTTGGCTTTTTCTTGGAGCAAATTTTCCTTACTTTTGAACAACGAGGATGGAACCTACAACCAGAAGGTGGCCTCATAAGATTTGGCACATTTCCCTTTATGCTTTCCAACCTTTTTCTTCCTGACTCGGGAAGTGACTTCATAAGGGCGACAGTGTATGGGTGCAAAGGATTTTTGAAAAGCTCTCTAACAGGAGCTATTTCACATATATTACCTGCATACATCACCGCTACATAATCGCACATTTCCGCTACCACTCCCAGGTCATGGGTTATAAAGAGAATAGATGAGCCAAGCTCCTCCTTTATCTCTTTAATTAAATCTAGAATTTGAGCCTGTATGGTCACATCTAAATTAGAAGTAGGTTCATCAGCTATAAGAAGCTTTGGTCTGCAGGCAAGAGCCATAGCTATCACTATCCGTTGCTGCATTCCCCCACTAAGCTCATAAGGATATCTATTTACAATTTCCTCTGGATTAGCTATGCCCAGCTTTCCTAAAATCTTAATCGTTTCCCTTTTTGCCTCCTGCTTTAGCCAGCGTTGGTATCTATTTAAGATAGGAACTTTGGAAAAAAATTTTAAAAGGAGGGAATCGGGAGATTCACGCATTTTTTTATAAATTTTTTCTTCCATTTGATATAGAGCTTTTTTTAAAATGAACGATTTTTTATGAATATTCCTCTCGATTTCCTTGATTACTTTTTTGCACAACTCTTCTCTTCGATGCAGTAGAAAGCTCTCTGAAATCTGTTCGTTAACTGAATACACGGGATTTAACGCAGAACTGGGTTCCTGGAATATCATAGAGATTTCATTTCCCCTTACCTTTCTCATAAACTTTTCGGTTTGACTTAACAAGTCTACATACCTATCGTCTGAAACGAGGTTTTCGTTGCGCTTAAAAAATATTTTTCCCTTCTCTATTCTTCCGGGAGGGAAAATAAGCCTTAAGATGGAAAGAGAAGTTACGCTTTTGCCACATCCTGTTTCGCCCACAAGCCCCAGGGTTTTTCCCTCTTCAATGTGAAAGCTTACCCCATCCAGTGCTTTTACCACACCTTCATAGGTATGAAAGTTGGTCTTCAGATTCTCTACCTGCAACAGGTGATTGTTCATCGACTTACCTTCTCCTCAATTTTGGATCTAAAATATCCCTGAGGGCATCGCCTAACAAGTTCCAGCCCAGGACAAAAAATAAGATAAAGAGCCCTGGAATAGTGATAGTATACCAGTAAGCTAAGGGATTACTTGGCGGGCCCACAATCCAGTTCCTGGCAAAGCTAACCATTTGTCCCCAGTCCGCATAGCCGACAGGTGCACCAAGCCCAAGAAAACTCAAGGCGGCCGCTGTTAAAACCATAGCTCCTATATCTAAAGAAGCCATTATTAATAATGGATAGATTGCATTGGGGAGGACATGTTTAAGTATTACTCTTAAATCAGAGCATCCTACAGCCCTGGCTGCCTCAACATATCCCTCCTCTCTCACGGCCAATATATCTCCACGAATTAATCTGGCATAGCTTGGCCAGCCCACTATAATAAGGGCCTTCATAACATTGTCCAGGCTGTGCCCAAGGGCTGTCACTAATGCCATGGCTAAAACGAAAGTAGGTAGAGACATAAATATATCCACAATTCTCATAATTACTTCATCTACTATCCCTCCGTAGTATCCAGCAATACTACCTAACAATACGCCAATAACTAAAATACTACCTACTACAATAAAGCCTATACGAAAGGCAGTTCTGGTTCCCCAGATGACTCCATAATAGATATCATACTGACCTTCAGTAAGCCCAAAGGGATGTTCTATAGAAGGAGGACGAGGTATCGCACTATACCCATATCTGGGAATTCGATAATGGTCATGTGGGTATTTAGGGGAAGCTAATTGGGGAGCAAGTATGGCTATACTGACGAAAAGAAGGATAAGAAATAACCCTATTAAAGAGAGAGGACTTTTTTTAATTCTATTAAGGGAGAATTTTAATTCTTTTATCCTTGGCTTCATCCCCTTTTTAAAATCGTTCCATTTAATACTAATAGTGTTTCGTTTCAATGAAATCACCCCAATCTTACCCTGGGATCTACGTAGGCATAAAGTAGATCAACTACCAGATTGGTAAGGACAAAAAGCACCCCATTAAAAAGTACAGCTCCTAAGATTGCTGGAACATCTATCTGAATCGCTGCTCTGGCCCACCACCATCCCAGACCTTTGCGATTAAAGATAGTCTCAGTAATAACTACTCCATTCATTAAACTGGCAAATATATACCCTGAAACAGTAATTACAGGAATCATAGCGTTTCTTCGGGCATGTTTTTTAACCACTGTTTTTTCATCTGCTCCTTTTGCCCTGGCTGTGGTAACATATCCCTTACCAAGAGCTTCCAGCATACTTGACCTCATAATCCTCATTACCATAGCGCACTGCACCACTGTTAAGGTGATAACAGGTAAAATAAGATGTCTCAGAGCATCCAAAAAAATCCACAGTTTTCCGTTTAACAAAGCGTCTATAGTGTTAATATGTGTAAATCTGATAAAATCTGAGGACTTTACATAGAGACCAGCTTGCACTCCTAACGCCTCTGGCGGAAGAAGCCCTCTGAAATAACCATAAAAAATCATAAGGAGCATTAAACCAAACCAGAAAGTTGGTAAGGACCATCCAATGATAGCCATGGTCCTGGTAGTGTGGTCAATGAACTTATCCCGATGGACTGCTGAAGTGCTCCCCAACCAGATGCCCACTAAAATAATAAAAATTGATGAAAAAATCCCCAGCTCAACTGTATTGGGGAGAAAATAAAACAGAGCTTCTAATACAGGTTTCGATGCTGTTTTTGACCATCCAAGATTTCCTCTTAGTATTTCCTTCAGCCAACTAAAATATTGAACATAAATTGGGGCGTCTAAATGATGAGTTTTAATTACTCCCTGAATATTTTGCAATTGCTTTATGTTGGTTATAAAAGCTGCGGCTCTTTGCTCTGGGCTAAATAGTGATAAGACGATAAAGATAATGACACTAATGCCAAACAGGACCGGTATCAAAAGCAAAATCCTTCTGATAATGTAATTTCTCATTTCCATAGCATAATCCTAACAAATTTTAAACTGAGGCGGGGCTCCCTTAAAACCCCGCCTCCTGATTCATTCTACATTTTCTCTATGCAATGTGCAATATCGGATTAATCTGCAGATTCATTATCCCTTTGATATGGGGTAGAAATAACCTGCTGTATCCCCACTTGGAATACATGGATTCCAGTACCAGCCCTTTATCCAATCTCTCTGGTAGTGTCTAACCGATGCCTGATTGAGAACAACAGTAGGCACATCATCGTAAAAAATCGTCTGGAGATCGTAGTAAATTACCTTTCTCTTTTCTGGATCAACCTGCTTTATCCCCTCTCCTATCAACCTGTCAACAATGGGATTTTTATAACTTTGAAATCCAGAGAAAACTCCATTGCTATGCATAAATGGGTGAACGAAGTTGTGGGGATCTGGATAATCGGCCAGCCAACCTAAGAGAAAAATCGTTAGCTTATTACGGACTAAATTCCTTAAGTATGTTGGCCAATCTACAGGTCTTACCTCTATTTTGAATTTCGGATTTAGAGCTTCAACATTTTCCTCAAATATCCTGGCAGCTGTCTCTCTCTGGACATTGCCGGTATTGTAAAGCATGGTCAATTTGAAGCCTTTTTCCCATATCTCACCACCCCAGGCTTTCTGAAAGTGCTCCTTTGCTTTTTCCGCATCAAGATAGTACACTTCCTGTTCCGGGTTAACCCCCAACAAGCCATTGACTATTGGTCCCTTTGGCTGCACAGCTTCTCCCATCCAGACATCCTTAAGAAAGATCGCATAGTCAAAAGAGTAGGCAAAGCCAAGCCGTACATCCTTGTCAGCGAAGAAATCAAGGGATACCTTTCCCATCAATCTTTCCACTGCCTATATCAGGATTGCCCTCAGGATTTATCTTGTAGTTGAAAAACGCGGCCATATTCTGCAGGGAAGGCAAACCTTTATAGACAGTGATTCCCTCAATTCCCTCCAATTCCTGCACGTATTGTCTGGGCACATAGACTAAATCCGCATCTCCTGCCTGAAACATTAACTTTCTTGTAGTCCACTCCTCCACAACTTTTATTATCACTCTTTCTACATTTGCTGGTGTTCTCCAGTAATCATCGTTTCTCACTAAAACCGTTTCCACCCCAGCTTCCCATCTTTCTAATTTAAAGGGACCTGTCCCGCAGGCTATAGAATGCAGAGTTTCCCCGCCTGGAGGAGGATTATTATATTCTTTCCAGGTTTCAGCAGTTCCTGGCCAACCCCCGTTTTCCACGCAGAACTTTTTGTTTACTATGACCCCCCAGGAGTTAGCGATAATTCCTAAAAACGGTGGATAAGGATCCTTTAAATGGAAAACAACACTATCTCCTTGCACTTCCACTGTGTTATCTATATCCTCAAAATCAATAACTATGTTACCTTCCCCATCTCGGCTACCACCAATTCCTAAAAGAGGCTCATAGAGCATCCATACAGGGCCACCATCTCTATCCTGAACCATAACTCTTTCAATGGAATATTCGACATCCTCCGGGGTTAGTATCTCACCATTATGAAACTTCACTCCCTTTCTGATAGGGAAAGTATAGGTCAGGCCGCCATCAGAAATCAGTCCATTTTTTACTGTGGGAACCTCTGTAGCCAACAAGGGGATGAACTCGTCCATTTTCTCTCCATCAAAGAATATCAACGGCTCATATATATTAATAATTACCTCACCACTTGCTGTATCATAAGCCCAGGCTGGATCAAACGAGTCAACATCTCCTATGGTGGCCTCAATTATCGTACCAGGGTTCCTTACCTGCTGAGCTCCTACACCTACAGCTATGCTGGCAAGAAAGATACTTCCCATAGCCACTATTAACCAAAATTTTCTCACTTTTTACTCTCCTTTTTTAAATTTTCTTTAAGATTTACCCCGCAAGAAGGAAGGTTTCGTCCTATGGGGATGGAAATGAAAAAATTAGCAGTTTGGGAGAAATTGAAAATCCTCTTTAAATTCTCTTACGGGGTTTGCTTCTTTTACTAAGCATCTCACCTCCTTCTCGAGAAATTTTTCGTAATGGTTTAGCTTTTCTAAAATTTTCTCTTTTCTCTGGCAATTGTAGCTGCTCCATTCATGGAGCGGTTTGTAGCTGCCCAATTCATTGGACGAATTTAATGCGCCGATAAATCGGCAAGCTACATGAGATTACTGATGTATTTGTACACGATCTTTTTAAAAAGTCAAATATACCATTGAGGGAAGATCCTTTAAAATTCCTACCACAGGCAAAAGGAAAATAATCCCAGAATTTCAACAGTTTCATTCATTGCTCCTAAGGTATCACCATTAATACCTCCTATTTTTCTTTTAAGATACGCTATCCAGATAAAAATACTTAGTAAAGCTATTCCTAAAAAAGGCAAGAAAAACAACCTTAAAAGAGCTAACCCTAAGGCTACGGTTATTAAGGTGGCGCAGAGAACTTTCTTAAGATCCACTAAATCTACATACGCTTTGCCCATTCCTTCCCCTTCCCTCGCATAAGTGGCAAAGTATGCTCCCAATACCATAGACCATCTACTCACTACAGGGATATACATTAAAACTTGATTTTTTACCTCTGGATTTATCTGTAGTAGCAAAACAAATTTTAAAAGCAACATGCAGGTCAAACCAACAACTCCTTTAGCCCCTATATTACTATCTTCCATTACCTTTAAAATACTTTTCTTATCCCCCTTTGCAGATATTCCATCAATAGTATCAGCCAATCCATCTAAATGGAGAGCCCCTGTGATCCATACCCAGCCAATCAGCACAAAAGCGTTGGTGATAAGGGAGGAAAATAAAATTGATCCAGCTAAATTAATTAAACTAAGGATAAGCCCTATTCCTATACCCACTACAGGGAAAAAGATCAACGAGGCAGCCAAGTCCTCTTTTTTATCCGGAGAGACTCTCTTTAAGGGGATAACAGTTAAAAGTTGCCAGGCTAAAAGAAAATGTTTTAGTTTCATTTGATTTTAATTATTCACCGCAGAGAACGCAGAGGAAACAGAGGTAAATCAAAAAGAAAACTTTTCTTATGAGAAAAAAATATTTCTCAATGGGTAGGGGCGACTTTAGTCGCCCTTTGTAAAGTAAGGACTGAAAGCTATCGGGAGGCTAAAGCCTCCCCTACCCTAGTGAAGAGTTTTACCAGTTTACCCTGTTAGATAAGCTTCTCTATCTAACAGGGTTTACCGAATCTGGGTTGATAATTTGGATGATATTTCTCAATGTTGAGTTAATGATTTTCCTGCTTCTCCACGAATTCTGTGATCTCTGTGGTGAAAATTCTTATTTATTTAATCTTAACCGGGATTCCACACACTGTAAGCCATACCTCCTGAGCCTTCTTAGCCATTACTTGATTAGCCATTCCAGATAGATCCCTGAATTTTCTTCCCAGGGGAGTTTCTGGAACTATTCCCCAACCCACCTCATTTGATACTACAATAGTAGTTTGATTAAATTTACCAGCCCAGTCCGCTATTTTTTCCATTTGTTTTATAATATCTTCCTCTCCTACATTGCTCAATAAGAGATTAGAGATTAAAAGTGTTAAACAGTCAATAATAATTACTCTTCGAGGAGAGTGAAGTTGAGAAAGCAAGGATGCAATATTTGCTCCTTTTTCTATGGTTTTCCAATGAGAAGGGCGATTTTTTTGATGAGTTTGGATTCTTTTTTTCATTTCCAGATCATCCAGGGGAAGGGCGGTAGCTAAGAAAACTACATCTTTGGAAAGATTCTTAGCAAGATTTACTGCGTACCCGCTTTTTCCACTTCTCACCCCCCCGGTTATAAAAATAAGTTTAGCCATTATCTATTTACTTTCCTATGCAAAAATTAGAGAAAATATGGTCCAGAACTTCATCTTCTATAATTTCTCCAGTTATCTCTTTTAAATGTTTCAATCCTTCTTGAAGATCAATAACGAAAAATTCCTCGGATAGGCCATCTCTTAGTCCCTCCATCGCTCCGAGAGTACTTTTCTTCGTTAACTGGAGAGCCTCTTTTTGTCTGATATTTATCAGAAGAGAGTCGCAGGAAGGGGCAACTTCTTTTAAAACCAGTCGAGCGATTTCCTGTTTTAGCCTTTCCAGATTTGTTCCCCTGGTAGCTGAGATTTTTAGTAAACTCTTTTCAGAAAAGAGGGATTTTATTTTTTCCTCATCAATCCTCAAGGGGAGATCTACTTTATTTACAAGTACCAGCATATTTTTTTTCTTTACCCTCTCCATAATTACTCTATCTTCTTTATCCAAAGGAATTGAGCCATCTAACACCAAAAGAACAATATCTGCTTCCTCAATTATGCAGTATGCCCTTCTGACTCCTTCTTTTTCAACTTGGTTTTTTACACCCCTCAATCCAGCAGTATCAATCAGGCGCAAAGGGAATCCCTTGATATTTATAGTCTCTTCAATTGTATCCCTGGTAGTCCCAGGGATAGGGGTTACAATAACTCTTTCCCTCTGTGCCAGAGCATTAAAAAGAGAAGATTTGCCTACATTTGTTTTTCCTGCAATTACAGCTCTTACTCCCTCACGATAAATCATCCCGGTTTTAAATGTTTCTAAAAGAGAATCAATGGAGGAAAGTATGTCATTAAGATGCTTTTCCTTATCTTTTCTGGAAAGGATTTCTATATCTTCCTGAAAAAAATTTAGCTCTGCTTCCAAGAAAGATAAAAGCTCAATTATTTTCTCCCTTAAAGAAAAGATACGTTGAGATAACTCTCCCTTCAGGCCATTGATGGCCAGTTGTAAACTCTTCTCTGTTTTGGCCTGGATAATGTCCAGGACACTTTCTGCTTGAGCCAAATCTATTCTCCCGTTTAAAAAAGCTCTTTTAGTAAATTCACCTGGTTCAGCTAAACGAGCTCCTAACGTTAAACAGATCTCCAGAGCTTTTCGCAAGGGTATCGGTCCACCATGGCAGTTTATCTCTACTATGTCTTCCCTGGTATAAGTTTGGGGAGCCCTCATTAAAGTAAGGAGAACCTCATCTATCCTCTCGTGATTCTCAGGATCAATTATCCAGCCATAATGAACTTTAAAGGAGGATGACCAGTTAATTTTAGATTTTTTGGAAGGGCTAAAGATTTTTTTCGCTATAGAAAAAGAGTTTTTTCCGCTTATCCTTACAATTCCTATTCCCGATTCTCCAATGGGAGTGGAAATAGCTACTATAGTGTCATCCATTATTATCTGTTATATCTTTTTTTGTTGTTCTTGCAGCAGATGTTTTTCTGCGAATAAGGAACTGCTGAACTATGGAGAATGAGGTGGAGGTAAACCAATAAAGCATAACTCCGGAAGGAAGTGACCATAGAATAACAATGAGGAAAAGTGGGAAAAACTGCATCATCTTTGCCATTCCTGCCTGTTGTTGAGATCCAGCCTGGAGTTTTTGAGATATTCTTTGCTGGAGAAACATCATCCCTCCCAAAGCTAAAAGAAGAGGGATATTTGGTTTGCTCAGATCAGGAATCCAGAGAAAGGAGGGATTTTCATAAAAAGGAAAACCAAGCAGGGCACGGTAAAGGATAAATATTACCGGGAGCTGAACAATCATGGGAAGACAACCCGACAGAGGATTAACCTTGTGTTCTCTATAAACTTTCATTATTTCCATCTGAAGCTTTTTAGGGTCACTTTTAAATTTTTTCTGAATAGCTTGAATTTCTGGTTGAATTAACTGCATTTTATGCATAGATTCAAATTGCTTGAAGGTCAAGGGAGAAAGAGCCCCGTAAATGAGTAAAGTTAATAAAATAATGGCTATCCCAAAGTTACCGGTAAAGCCGTAAAAGAAAAGTAATAGCCACTGTAATCCTGCAGAAAGCTGACCCCATATGCTTCGTTTCTCAACTTTGTTAAGCTGATAATCCTCACCCACAATCTGTTTTATTTGATTGTTAAGTAATCTTAAATAACCGTAGCTTTGAGGACCAGCATAGATTATCCAACTACTCCGAGAGTGATTATCCTTAAAACCCCAGGTATACCAGGAGTCAAGCTGGAAAATTCCCTTGAGAGGTGGTGCAAGAGGAATCATAAGCACAGCTTCATCTTTTTTCTTTCGAACCCCCATCCATTTTATTCTTTTATCATACTCAGAACGTACCCCCCCTTCTTTTTTTTGAAATTCCTCATAAAGAGTGTTTTGCCAGAAAGCCAATCTTTCCTCGCCTTCCATTTTTTCACCTATTCTTATGGGCCAGGAAAGTTGATACTGAGCTCCCAGAGGAAAATTATCCAGAGAAAGACTAACTTGAATCTGGTATCCATATTCAGGAAGCTCCATAATCTTGGTAAGTTTGATTTTTTTATCCCTATCTTCCCAGAAAAAGACTATTTTGTTATTCTCTTCCTCCTCGTTCTGGAATACCTCACTCTGGAATATCTCATTCCTTAAATTAATTTCTTCTCCGTCAGGAAGAAATAAGCTCATATTTAAAGCACTATCCCCCGCTTTAATCAATTCCTTTTTTTTATCCTTTAAATACCAGGATTCAATTATTCCTCCTTGTGAGTTGAAGACTAATTTTATCTGAGTGTTCTCTAAGTAAAATTTCTGAGCTTCAATTGAAGGCAATAAGACTTCCTCTTCTTCTCCTTCCCATTCCTCTCCTGTGGGAGGAGATAGCATTTCTTCTTTTTCAGGAGTAGCAGGAGGAACTACCGCTTTGGGAAGAAAAAATAAGTTATAAATCACCAGAATTACCACCGATAAAACAATAGCCAGTATTATATTTTTGTTCATTAGTATCCTTTTTATTTTACAGGGTCATATCCTCCAGGGTTGAAAGGATGACACCTGCTAATTCTTTTTATTCCAAGAAGAACTCCCCTGCCTAATCCATATTTGTCTATAGCTTCTAAGGTATATTGAGAGCAGGTAGGGTAAAACCTACAAGAAGATGGAAAACAGGAGGAAATCGCCCTTTGGTAAAAAATAATCATTAATTTTCCCATCTTTTTTAACATTCGTTATCCTTATAATTTATTGTTTTCATTATACTTTATTTTATAGGCTCTTGTCAACCCTTCCCTTTTTTGTTATAATAAAGAAACTATTTAGCCACAGATAGATTTAAACACCTATCTATAGATATTAGTAACCGTTTAAACATTGGAATTCAATAATTTGTATTCATCAATCCCCATTCAGACTATTCGACTACGAGACTACTCAACTACAAGACTATCGTGGTGTTTGAATAGTAACCGACAATAAAAGAAATATTAGTTGTGTATCGACGGTAGATAATTATAAAACAGTATAATAGTTGGGGTAATAGAATGCTCAAGAAGTCTGTTCACATCGGAATTTTTGGTTTAGGAACAGTGGGAGGGGGTATAATAGAAATTTTAAGAAGGGAAACTGAGAAAAAAAAAGAGTACAGCTTTGTGTTAAAAAGAGTGGTGGAGAAGAATTTGAATAAGAAAAGAAAAATTTCTGTTTCTCCCAAGATTCTATCCTCTGATCCTAAGGCTATCCTGGATGATCCAGATATTGATACAGTTGTAGAGGTAATAGGAGGAATTCATCCTGCGCAAGAGATTATTCTGGAAGCTTTAAAGAAAGGTAAGAATGTAGTCACAGCTAACAAAGCGCTTTTGGCAAAGGTAGGAAGTAAAATCTTTGAAAAAGCACTACAGAATAATTGTTACCTGGGAATAAGAGCCTCCAATATTGCAAGCTATCGTCTAATCGAAAGTTTAACCAACTCTCCCTCTAAGATAGAGGAACTATTAGGAATTTTTAACGGCACCTGTAATTATCTATTAACCGAAATGGAAAGGAAAGGAGAAGATTTTCCTGTTATTCTTAGGCGAGCGCAAGAAATTGGTTATGCTGAGCCAGATCCTTCTAATGATATTAGAGGATACGATACTGCTCATAAACTCATAATTTTGCTGGGTTTAACCCTGGGTTATTTTATTCCCCTTGAATCTTTATATGTAGAGGGAATTAAGAGAATATCTTACCAGGATATTGTCTTTACGAAAGAGTTGGGTTATAGAATAAAATTACTTGCCCTCGCTAAAAGGGTTGAAAATGAGTTGGAAGCACGAGTTCATCCAGCTCTTCTTCCCCGAAATGGAGGTTTAGCTCGTCTCGAAGGGATTGAAAATGGTATTGAGATTAAAGATGAGGGAGGATTAAGTATAAGAATGCAAACTCCTGGTGCCGGGAAATACCCTGCAGCTATAGCAGTAATGGAAGACCTTGTCTGTATTGCCAAGGGGAAAAAATTGTTTCTTCCTCAGGAGACGATTTCTTTGATTTTAAAACCAATGGCGAAAATTCAAACTAAGTACTATTTAAGATTTACCGCTCTGGATAAAGCAGGAGTTTTAGCAAAAATATCCAATATCCTGGGTAATCACAACATAAGCATTGAGGCTGTTTTACAAAAAGGAAGTAGAGGAGAAGGTATAAAGTGGGTTCCCATTATTATGCTTACCCATAAATCCCGAGAAGAAGATATACAAAATGCTCTTAGACAGATAGATAATTTGTCGATAACGAAAGGAAATTCTCTACTTATACGAGTAGAGGAAGGAATTTCTTAAAAAAAACGTAACAGTTCAGCCACTAAGTCACCAAGGCACAAAGAAGTGATATGAATTTTAAACCTCTATCGGAAAGAGAAGAATGTATTGCTAAAAAAGTTAACCACTGAATACACAGAGGACGCTAAAAATTTTAAGACCGGGTTTACTTGGTGTCTTCGTGTCTTGGTGGCTAAATAGTAACAAAAAAATAAAATAAACAAGGAGGCGGGAAAAGTGCCTATAGTTACAATGAAAGAACTTTTGGAAGCAGGAGCTCATTTTGGTCATCGAAGAAGTGCTTGGAATCCAAAGATGAAACCTTTTATTTATCAAGAGAGAAATCGTATGCACATAATAGACCTTACGAAAACAGTAAGATTACTAGAGAAAGCTTGTAGGTTTGTGAGAGATATCTCTGCGGAAGGTAAAAATATCTTATTTGTTGGAACTAAACCACAGGCAAAAAAATGTATTCAAGAAGAAGCGGATAGATGCGCTTCTTCTTATGTTAATAATAGATGGTTAGGAGGATTTTTAACTAACTTTTCCACCATTAAAAGGCGCATTGATAGGCTATCTCATTTAGAGAGAGAGTCTAATGAAGAATTGTGGAAAATGCTACCCAAGAAGGAGGCAATGAGATTAAAGAAAGAGCTGGAGAAACTAAGACGGAATTTATGGGGAGTAAAAGGTATGAATGATCTTCCTCACGCTCTTTTCATTACCGATGTGAGAGTTGAAAATACTGCCATTAAAGAGGCAAAGAGATTAGACATCCCAGTAATAGCTATTGTAGATTCTAATGCGGATCCTGGGTTGATTGATTACCCCATTCCGGCGAATGATGATGCTATAAAAAGCATTAAACTCGTTTCTACTAAAATAGCTGCTGCTGTGACAGAAGGAAAAAATATTCTTGAAAAGAGAACGCTATCAAAAGAAGAAACTACACCTCCAGCAGAAGAAGAGAACCTTAAAACTAAAGAAGAAATACCTGTAGAGATAAGTAAGCCGTAACTAAAAAGATTAAAGAGGGAGATTTAAATGAATATTATTTTAGATAAAGTAAAGAAATTGCGCAAAGAAACTTTAGCCGGTATTCTTGAATGTAAAAAAGCACTGGAGGAAAGTGATGGTAATTTGGAAGAGGCAAAAAAGGTTTTGCGAAAACGGGGAGTACAGATAGCTCAGAGAAAAAGTGGAAAAGCAACTAACCAGGGGATCATTGCCTCCTATATTCATCATAATAAAAAAATAGGAGTAATGGTAGAGATACATTGTGAATCAGATTTTGTATCTAAAAATAATGAGCTTCAACGATTTGCAAAGGATTTAACTATGCATATAGCCGCTTCTAATCCTGAATGGATAATTTCCGAGGATATTCCCACGGAAGTGATAGAGGAAAAGAAAAGTATTTTAGAAGCACAGGCTAAGAAAGAAGGGAAACCTCAAAGAATTATGGAAAAAATTGTTCAGGGAAGGATAAAAAAATTCTATAATCAGACCTGCTTATTAAATCAGCCTTTTGTTAAAGATGAAAAAAGCACAGTAAAAGACTATCTTCATGATATCGTTATTAAGCTGGGAGAGAATATTAAAATTCATCGTTTTGTCAGGTATGAGTTAGGGAAAAATTAGTTATAGAGGATGGAGAAACAGTCAATGGGAGAAGCTAAATTAAAACGGAAAAGGATCCTTTTAAAGATTGGAGGAGAAAGTTTTTCCGAGAAAGGAAACTTTGGGATTTCCTCTTCACGATTAAGCTGGATAGCTGAAGAAATTGGTCAGGTAAAGGACCTGGGAGTGAGAATGGGAGTAATGGTGGGTGGAGGAAATATCTGGAGAGGAGAGGCAGCCAGCAAACAAGGTATGGATAGAGCTACTGCAGACTATATGGGAATGTTGGCTACAGTTCTCAATGCCTTAGCTCTTCAGGATGTACTGGAAAAAAAAGGAGTTATTACCAGGGTTCAAACCTCTATTGAGATGCAGGAAATTGCTGAACCTTATATCCGCCGTAGAGCTCTTCGTCATCTGGAAAAGGGTAGAATAGTTATCTTTGCCGGGGGAACAGGAAACCCTTATTTTACCACCGATACTGCTGCAGCCCTGCGAGCTCTTGAAATGGAAGCCGAAGTAATCCTAAAGGCTACAAAAGTAGAAGGAATCTATTCCTCGGATCCACTAAAAGACCAGAAAGCTGAGAAATTTGATGAAATTGAATATGTGGAAGTTCTTAGAAGAAGGCTCAAGATTATGGATGCTACAGCTATTTCTCTGTGCATGGATAACAATCTCCCCATTATTGTCTTTAACCTTGAGAAAAGAGGAAACTTGAAGAAAATAGTTCAAGGGGGAAAAGTAGGGACTATAGTAAAAGGGTAAAATTATAGAGAAGTAATATGTGATATGTAAAAAGCAAAAAAACCTTATTACTCATTACTTATTACCAATCACAGTTCTCTGTGTCCTTTGTGGTTAACTTTTGACATTACTGCTTTTTCTAAAGGGAGAAAAAAATGGCTTCAACAAAACAGATTTATGAAGAAATTAAGAAAAAAATGGAACAATCCAGACAAGCTTTAGCTAAAAGATATGCTACCATGAGAGGAGGAAGAGCCAGGGCTGATCTGATAAGCGAAATTAAGGTGGATTGTTACGGTTCCAAACTACCCATTAATCAATTATCCACCATTTCAGTTCCTGATCCTCAGCTAATTATTGTTGAACCCTGGGATAAATCTCTCATTGAGGATATAAAAAGAGCTATACTGTCAGCTAATATAGGAATGAATCCCAGCGATGATGGAAACTTTATCAGATTGCCTCTCTCGCCTCTCACTGAGGAAAGACGAGAGGAAATTGTAAAGTTTATTAAACAGTGGACTGAGGAGGCTAAGGTTTCTATCAGGAATCTGCGTCGAGAAGCCAGGGAAAAAATTGAAGAAATAGAAAAAAATAAAGACATTTCTGAGGATGAAGAAAAAAGAGCTGAAAAGGATATCCAGTCATTAACCGATGAGTTTATTTCTAAGATAGAAGAAATTCAAAATAAGAAGGCTGAGGAGATTCTTAAGGTATAGTCCGATTTTTCTCTTGAACTGTAAAACAGTCCAGCCACTAAGTCACCAAGGCACAAAGTAGTGATACGAATTTATAATCTCGTTAATCTGTTAATGCGTAGAAGCGTAGATGCGTTTTACTTATCAACCCATTTATGGCATTCACACATTCACGCATTTATCTTGGTATTTTCATTCCTTGGTAGCTTATTCATAATTTTAAAATTCAAAAAAATTTGAATAGCTATGCTTACGCCAATAATTATAATCACTAACAGATAAGGTGTTCTGAGAGTATATTTAGTAGCTAAAGCCCCACCTGTGAGAGGGCCAAAGAGTCCACCTGACATTAAGAAGAACTCGTGGATACCAGCTCTTACTCCTTTATTTTGAGGTGTATTTAAGGTATAAAACAAACTTGCCAAAGTAGTTATTCCCAGAGCCATCCCTAAAATTGCAAAGGCAC
The DNA here is from genome assembly GCA_030615365.1 of Candidatus Aerophobota bacterium. The sequence continues at coordinate 34,854 of JAUWZM010000015.1, forward strand.
CTATAAAAATTAACATACTATCACTAAAGAAGATAATAATAAAAGCACATATCGCTGCTATTTGCGCAAAGATTGGAATTGATTTTCGGTAGTACCAAAAAGACAATTTTCCCAGAGCGTAAAAGGTGATAGTTTGAGCCAAAGAAATACAGGCAAATAGGATTCCTAAAACAAAAGATGAAAAGCCTAAACTTATAGAAAGCTTGGGAAAGATGTAACGGATAATGCCTGCAGAAAACCAGATAACAAAATTAGCTATCCAGGCAATATAAAGATAGGATGAAGTAGATTTTTTTGCAGGTATTAAATCAGTTTTAGAAGAGTTATCCTGTTGAGAAAGATTGTCCTGCAGGGAAAGACGGATTACTTCTTTTGTTGAGGCAAATACAAAGAAGGTTGATATCAAAAAGGCTAAACTTGAAAAGTAAAAGGGTAATTGAGCGTTAATCTGAAAAAGATAACCACCTATGAAAGAACCAATAACTAATCCGGAACACCAGGAGACATTAAATCGAGATATTCTCTTTATTAATAATTCTCCTCCTTCCATCGCAAGCAAGGCTTCTACGGAGGGCCAGAGCATAGCTGAGGCTATACCCATGATTCCTATAGATAAAAAGAGATGGTATAACCGATTAGAAAAAGATAAGGCAAGGGGTAAAAAAGTTAAGATCAGGCAACTGAGCCATAAAAAACAGCTGTTTCTGTATCGGTCAAATAACTTTCCAAAAAAAATACAAACAGAAATGAAAGAGAGAGTAAATGTGAACCCCAGTCCTCCTAACTCCAGAGGATTGGCTCCCATATTAATAGCTAAAAGAGGAATACAAACGAAAAATACTCCATAGGCAATATGGGAACAAAAGGGTAAAACAGAAAAGATAAAACTTTGCTGTTTTTCCACTCTACTACTCATGATCAAGTTCTTTTTTTAACAGTTCAATAGCCTCTACAGGAGTAGGATCTTTTCCTCGAAGAATAGCCAAATAAAAACTCACCCAATCTCCAATATATAGGGAAGAAAAGATTTTAGTTAAAAGAGATTCTCCCTCTGCCCATATTTCTATATATTCCACTCCTTGGCTTTTAATTAAATTTTGAGTGACCTGAATTCTCTTGCTAATTCTTGGCGTCTCATCTTTATCTCGAATAAAAATGGGATAAAATATCTCTCTATTAATCTTATCTTCCCCTCCCCAACCCACCACTTCATTGTGATTTAATTCAGGAAAGACATCCCAGAAGGCAAGTATTTTAGAATTTTCATTAAATTGAGTTTTCAGTCGATGAGCCACCACACCAGTTCTCCCATCCACTCCGTAAATTATAGGAATTTTACCCTTTAATTTATAGGCAATGGGTTTGGCTAAATTTTCCTGCGTAGGGATAGAGGGCACGCACTTACCTTTGATATGAGTTAAGTTCTCATGCAACTCATTATAATTTAAAATCTCAATAGAGGTGAGTTTTTCCATTATCTTTACCATAGGCAAAAATAGATATCCTATAGAAGTTCGGGGAGGCATGTGAGGTGGTATAGTTACTGAGGGAATAGTATCTTGCTCAGATAAATACTTAAGCTTCCCTCCGCTGCTAATTGCAATGATGTAGCAGCCTCTTTTTTTAGCCTCTTCATAAAGAAAAAGAGTCTCCTCGGTATTTCCTGAATAACTAATTGCAAAGACAAGAGTTTTCTTATCTACAAATTTTGGTAGGTTATAATTTCGATTGATAAACAGGGGAATTTTCAGAGAGGACAAGAGGAGGGTCTTTAAGATATCTCCTCCTATTCCCGAGCCCCCCATACCACAAATGATAACCTTTTCTATTCCTGAAGAGTATCCAGAAGGAAGATCCATCTCTTTGCCAATCTTTACTGCTTCTTTGCATTGAAAAGGAAAATTTATGAGAATATCTACCATCTTCTCTTTATCAACTTTGGTTATCTGGTTTGAGTTATCTAACATTTTAACCTTCCTTCAGTATTTTTTTAATTTTTTTTGCTAATTTTTGTCGAGCGTATCTTTTCGCCTCTCCGGAGGTGCTCACCTTGAGTAGATGAGAAGCTATTTCCCGAGTTTCTGCCCAATTTAGACCTCTTATCACTTTTTTTATCTCTAAGAGACTGGTTGGGGCTACACTGAATTCATCAATTTCCAATCCCAGAAGAACAGCCACACAAAGAGGATCGCTAGCCATTTCTCCACAGGCTCCTACCCATATGTTTTCTCGATGGGCAGATTTCACAATGCTGTCTATTAATCTCAATATGGTAGGATGAAGGGGTTGATAAAGATAAGCTACCTTTTCATTCACTCGATCCACAGCTAAAGCATACTGAATTAAATCATTTGTTCCTATGCTGAAAAAGTCCACCTCTTTTGCCATTGCATCAGCCATTATGGCTGCTGAAGGGATCTCAATCATTATCCCGGTTTCTATATTTCTTGAAAAGGGGATTTTTTCCTCATCAAGTTCTTTTTTTACCTGAGAGAGAATCGCATTAGCCCTTCTCACTTCCTCCAATCCAGAAATCATAGGGTACATAATCTTTACCTTGTTATGTTGAGCAGCTCTTAAAATTGCCCGCAGTTGAGTTTTAAAAATATCCACCCTCTCTAAAGATAGTCTTATTGCTCTCCACCCCATGAAGGGATTCATTTCTCGAGGAACAGGAAAATGAGAGAGAAATTTATCTCCCCCCAAATCCAGAGTACGGATAATAACCGAATAAGGAGCGATCTTTTCTACCACTTTTCTGTAGGCTTTTAATTGTTCTTCATCACTGGGCAGGGTTTGGCGATTCATATAAAGATACTCTGTTCGGTAAAGACCTATACCCTCTGCGCCATTTTTCACTGCCAATTCTACCTCTTCTGGACCGGCAATATTAGCAGCCAATTCTACCTCTCGACCATCCAGGGTCTGAGGGGGAAGGGACTTTAAAGATTCCAGTTTTTTTCTATACTCAATAAATTCTTGATGTTCTTTTTTATATTTTTCTATTTGCTGATGAGTGGGATTAACAAGCACTCTTCCCTTGTTACCATCTAAGATTATCAAGGAGCCAGGTTTTATTTTTTTAGTTATATCTCTCAATCCTACTACTGCAGGTATTTCCAGAGCTCGAGCCATTATAGCAGTATGAGAAGTTCTTCCTCCTATGTCGGTGGCAAAACCTAAAATCTTATCTCTTTGCATAGAGACAGTATCAGAAGGCGCAAGATCATGGGCTACTATGATTATACTTTCATCCAGATGAGAAAGAGTTAAAGAAGGTTTTCTTAGTAAATTCCGCAAAATTCTTTCTCCTATATCCTCCACATCCCTAAATCTTTCTTTGATAAAGCCTGTTTGAGCAATATTAAATTTACTGGGAAAACTTTTATAAGTTTCCCTTAACGCTGCCTCTGCGTTTAGTCTTTTTCTTTTAATCCTCTCTATAGTTTCATCAATAAGAAGAGGGTCCTCTAAAAGGTAAAGATAAGCTTTAAAAATATAAGCTTCTCTCTTATTGATTTTTTGACTTACTTTTTCTTTTATTTCTTCTAACTGCTCCTTAGAGTCCTTCACTGCGTCTCTGAATCTTTTTATCTCTCTTTGAACTTCTTCTTTATTGATTCGATATTCCAAAATGCAAAAATCTTCTTTCTCTAAGATATACACTTTTCCTATGGCAATTCCAGGAGAAGCAGCAATTCCTTTGGCCATTATTTTCTCCTTGAAAAATCTGTTTTAGCTACTAATTGTCACGAATAATCATTTAACAATTTTTCCTTTCTAAAATTAATAATGTTTGTGTTTATTCGTGTAGATTCGCGGCTAAACTGTTATATTAAAATAATTTAACGCTTCCCCGGCTAAGTATACCGAGCCGGTAATACAAATTATGTCCTCTTTCTCAGCCAAGTTTGTTGCCTTTGCAATAGCTGAAGAAATATCTTTTTCTATCAATGGATTTGAGTAACAGTATTTTTTAATTTGAGCTGATAGCTTATCAAGAGCTAAGGCCCGAGGACTATTTACTTTAGTAACAATAATGGTATCCCCCAGAGGGCACAGAGCTTTTCCTATCCCCTCAACATCCTTGTTTTTAAGTATAGCTAAGATTAAAATAATTTTTTTTTGAGGGAAAATCTCTCTTAAACACTGGGCTAAAGCTTCTGCAGAGGCTCTATTGTGTGCACAATCTACAATGAAGATAGGTTTTTGGGGTAAAATCTCAACTCTTGCCGGCCAGTACACTTTCTTCAGTCCTTGCTTAATGGACTCCCTGCATATAAAAATACCTTCTTCCTCTATAAGTTCTACTACTGCTATAGCAGTAGAGGCATTAATGATTTGGTGTTTGCCAATTAAAGGAATAAAAAGATCAGGGTAAAATCTCTTTATTCCATTTACTTTAAATGTTTGACCTTCTTTTCCAGAGCTTAACGATTCAAACGTCACCTCCTTGCCTATTTTATAGATCCGAGCCTCTCTTTCTCGACATATCTTTTCAAGAAGAGAAAGAACTGAAGGATTTTGAGGAGAGCTCACAATATTGATTTTTCTTTTAATTATTCCTGCTTTTTCTTTAGTAATATCTAATAAATTGCCTCCCAGTTCTTTCATATGGTCTAAACTAATCTGAGTAACTACTCCTATAAGAGGATTAATGACGTTAGTGGCATCCCATCTACCTCCCATCCCCACTTCTATTACTGCTATGTCTACTCTCTCCAAAAAAAAATAGAGAAAAGCTAAACAGGTATACACTTCAAAAAAAGTAGGGGAAAGAGAAGCTTTAATTTTCTCTACAGCTATTTTTATTTGAAATATAAGCTGAGCAAATCGCTCCTCACCTATCATCTCTTTGCCTATCCTTATTCTTTCCCTGGGGCTAATGAGATGGGGGGAGGTATATAGCCCTACCTTCAAATCTCCTGAGGTTAAGATAGAGGCAATCATAGCTGCAGTAGAGCCTTTTCCTTTGGTTCCGGTGATATGAATAGCTTTCAGAGATTTATGAGGATCTCCTAATAAATCAAGAAGATCTCTCATACGCTGGAGGTTTAAAAACCTCTTATGGACAGCAAAATCTGGTATCTTTTCGTAGTTTATGAGTGAATCTAAATAATGTATAGCTTGAGAATAGGAAAACATAAATTTTATTTACAGATCCTTATAAATGGGAAAATCCTGACAGAGTTTCCTTACCTTTTCCTTCACGTTTCTTCTTAAAGTTTCCTTATCGGGTTTGTGCAATATTTCACTTATCCATTTTCCGATAATCTCCAGTTGAGGCTCCTTCATCCCACGGGTAGTGAGAGCCGGGGTTCCCAGTCTAATACCAGAAGCTATAGAGGGAGGTAGAGGATCAAAGGGTATGCAGTTCTTATTTACTATTATTCCTGCTTCTTCCAGAAGAAGAGCAGCTCTTTTTCCGGTCATTTTAAGATGGGACAGATCTACTAACATGAGATGATTATCGGTTCCCCCGGTGACTAACCTGAATCTTTCTTCAATAAAAAGGTTAGCTAAAGCTCTTGAATTAAGAATAATCTGATGCTGATAATCTTTGAACTCGGGCTCGGTAGCTTCTTTAAAACAGACCGCTTTCGCAGCGACTATGTGGATAAAAGGACCTCCCTGAGTTCCGGGAAATACAGCCTTATCTATTTTGTCACTGTAGCCTCTCTTGCAGAGAATTAGTCCCCCCCGGGGCCCCCGAAGAGTTTTCTGAGCAGTAGCGGTCACTATATCAGCATAAGGTACAGGATCTGGATGAAACCCAGCAGCTATCAACCCTATTATATGGGCTGCATCAACCAAGAGGTATGCTCCTACCTCATCGGCAATTTCCCTCCAGGGTTGAAAATCTATTAAACGAGGATACGCACTTGCTCCCACAATTATCAAGCGAGGTCGGCATTTACAAGCCAATCTGGCAATCTCATGGTAATTAAACTGCTCTGTTTCTCTATCTACTTCATAATGAACTATCCGGTGATACTTATAAGGAAAAGTTCCCCTTCTTCCATGGGAGAGATGCCCTCCATGAGATAAATTTAAAGAAAAGATAGTATCACCGGGATTCAGAAGAGCTTGATACGCAACAATATTTGCCTGTGTCCCTGAGTGGACCTGAACATTGACATGTTCTGCTTTAAACAATTTCTTCGCTCTTTTAATGGCCAATTTTTCTACTTCATCAACCCACTGACAACCCTGATAATACCTTTTATTAGGATAACCCTCAGCATACTTATTAGTAAACACCGAACCTTGCACTTTCAGGATAGATTTGCTGGGATAATTTTCTGAGGGAATAAGTGTGAGGGTTTTCTGCTGACGAAGGATTTCCTTTTTAATACACTGATCTATCTGTGGATCGCACTCAGCTAAAGTTCTACTGTGAGTCATTAGGTTTCTTCTCCTTATTCTACAAGTTTCTCAATCACTCAATGCCGGAAATGTCTCATTCCGGTAAAAACCATTGCTATGCTATGCCTGTTAGCTGCAGCTATTACCTTCTCATCTCCAATAGAGCCCCCCGGCTGGATAATAGCAGTTATTCCAGATTCAGCTGCTTTCTCTATAGCATCGGGGAAGGGGAAAAAAGCATCAGAAGCTAAAACTGAGCCTTTAGTTTTTTCTCCTGCTTTTTGAACAGCCATAAAAGTTGAATCAACTCTACTCATCTGACCTGCCCCCACACCCACTACTTCTTTATTTTTAGCTAAAAGAATAGCATTAGATTTTACATGCTTGCACACTTTCCAGGCAAAAGATAAATCTTCTTCTTCTTTAGACGTCGGGGCTCTACTGGTAACTGTTTTTAATTCTGGCGCGGAATAATCCTTCTTATCTTTTTCCTGGACAAGGATTCCCCCACTGATTCTTTTTATATCTAAATCATTCTCTTTAGATTCAAAAAAGTCGACTTTTAGAATAATCACTCTTTTACCCCAGCTTTGGGTTTCTCTTATAATTCTTAGAGCTTCTTCTTCATATCCTGGAGCAATTATCCCCTCAATGAATCTTTGAGGAAGAGTAATTTCCTTGGCGGTGATGACATCTACTTTTCGATTAAAACTTAGAATGCTTCCAAATCCTGATAGAGGATCTCCCCTGTAAGCCTTCCTATAAGCTTCCAATAGTTTTTCGCCACAACCAGCCCCACAAGGATTATTATGTTTTATAACCACAGAAGCTGGTTCGTCAAATTCCTTTGCTATAGCTAATGCAGCATCAAAGTCTAACCAATTATTAAAAGAGATATCTTTCCCCCACACTTTTTTAGCCGAAGATAGATCCCCCTTCCTGGTTGTCCAATTGCAATAAAGGGCTGCCTTTTGGTGAGGATTTTCTCCATAGCGAAGTTCTTGTCTTTTTTTAAAACTCAAATTGAAAATCAAAGAGAACAGTATATTATTTCTTTTTTCTAAAAAATGAGAAATTGTGCTATCGTAGGCACTTGTTTTTTCAAAAACTTCCACAGCTAAGTTAAAACAGGTCTCTTTACTCAGAGAACCATTATTTTCCTTGAGCTCCTGAAGAACGAAATTGTATTGCTCGGGACTGCTCACAGTAGCGACACTAAAAAAATTTTTTGCTGCTGAACGTAGCATTGTAGGTCCACCAATATCAATGTTTTCCAGAACTTCTTCAAAAGTTACTCCTTCTTTTTTTATGACTTCAGGAAAAGGATAAAGATTCACCACTACCATATCAATAAGCTTGATTTTATGTTTTTTTACCTCTTCCATTTGTTCTGGATTATCTCTTAGAGCCAAAAGAGCTCCATGAATTTTAGGATGAAGAGTTTTTACTCTTCCTCCTAACATAGAGGGACTCTGGGTGTAGTTGGATACTTCTCTTACCTGTATTCCTGCCCCTTGAAGAATTTTAGCTGTTCCCCCAGTAGAGATAATTTCTATTTTTAAATCTTTCAATCCTTTCGCAAAATCTACTATTCCTTCCTTATCAGACACACTAATCAGAGCTCTTTTAATTTTCGGCATAGTTTCCCCTCCTTTTAAAAAATATCATATTATTTCCATAAGTCAATCTCATCTTTTTCATCGTTTCCTTGATTTGGTTTAACTCGTCAATTGATTAATGCGTATAACCTTGGATATCGGAGTTTAAATCTTAGCCTCAACCTCAACCTTTTCTTTATCCTTAGCCTCAACCTTTTCTTTAGCCTTAGCCTTTTCTTTATCCAGCATCCTCAGGTACTAAGTCTTGTATCTCCCTATCTCTTCCAAAAATAGATTAGTTGTGTTCTCATCTATGTTACAACAATTTATACTTTTGAGGCTACTCTCCTTATTTTCCTTAAAAAATTCAACAATAGTTTTAATCATTATCTCAGCACATCTTTTTTTAGGAAATCCGAAAATACCGGAACTTATAGCTGGAATTGATATGCTCTTCAATTTTAGTTCTTGAGCCTTTTTTAGGGAATTAAAAACCGCACTTTTAAGCTTTTCGTCTTCGCCTCCTTCCCCCCATACAGGACCTACAGCATGTATAACAAACTTTGCCGGGAGAGACCCAGCACTGGTAACTGCAGCATTACC
>JAUWZM010000115.1 GCA_030615365.1 Candidatus Aerophobota bacterium
TGGCTTGCTCTTTTCTCCCCACCACTACGATGAACAACTGCGACCCACTTTTAGAAAACTTGTTCACTATTTCAGAGGACAAGGGCTGCCAGTTATCCTTCATTCCTGTGGCTGCGTTAAGGAATTAATCCCCCGCTTCATTGAGGATGGACTCACCTGTCTGCAACCTTTAGAAGTTAAGGCAGGCATGGATATAATTCAACTGAAAAAGGATTTCGGCGACCAACTGACGTTAATGGGTGGAATCGATACGAGAGCTATGGCAGACCCCGATCCCAGCGTGATAGAAAAAGAGATAAGCACTAAGATACCCTTTGCAAGAAAAGGGGGTGGCTACATTTACCATTCTGACCATTCAGTGCCTCACACTGTAAGTTTTGAACAATATAAACACACACTAGAGTTAGTAATGCACTATGGGGTATATTGACAGAGGACATTACAGGAAGATTTTTGAAGAAAATGGACTTTTGTTTACTAGTTTGACCTGGAGAAGAATCCTATTCTTAGAGACAGCAAATGCATGCAAGATTAAAGAGCGCACTAACAAAGTCAGCCAGGGCTATGTCCAATAGCCTGCCTGTTCTGGCCGGAGTTGTTTTACTTGTTGGCGTCACTCATACTCTGATACCCAAATTCTTTTATTTCAGCAAGAATACCGTCTTAGACTCAATTATTGGAAGTGGGTTGGGCAGCGTGCTGGCAGGTAACCCTCTTACCAGTTATGTGCTGGGGGGTGAATTGGTGAAACAGGGTGTGAGTTTAGTTGCAGTTACCTCCTTTTTGGTTGCATGGGTTACTGTTGGGTTGGTTCAATTGCCGGCAGAGGCAATCATGCTGGGGAGAAGATTTGCAATCTTGAGAAATATTTTCAGTTTCGCATTTTCCATAATTGTTGCAATAATAACAGTATTTATACTAGGATTATTATGAAAAAAACTGAAAAGAGTTACGCCGGATGGTATTTCTTGTTAACAGTTGCCATTCTCTATGTAATCATAGGATTGTTCAAAATAGAGGTGATTTTGCCTGCCCTCAAATTTTCTCTAAAAATAGTAAAAAATATAATACCAGTTTTTTTGGTGATTTTTGCTCTTATGGTTGCATTTAACTTCTTCATCAGTCCCTATGCGGTGCGTAAATATTTAGGAAAATCATCGGGTTTTACACGGTGGTTAATCGCGATTGGGGGTGGAATCATTTCAACCGGACCAATTTATATGTGGTATCCAATGCTCAAGGAGCTAAAGAAGGAAGGAGTTCAATACGGCTTCATTGCCACCTTTCTTTACAATAGAGCTATTAAGCCGCCTCTAATTCCGATGATGGTAGCCTATTTTGGTTGGAAATATACCGTAGTTCTGGCAGTAGTTATGGCCACTATTTCCGTTATTCAAGGCATAATATTTGAAAAAATAGAAGGAGGTGGTTTTTTGTGAAAACTGCTGTCGCCTCAAATGGCAAGGATGAAAATGCTCAAGTAAGTGAAGTCAGCGGCAGAGCATCCTATTTTTTAATTTTTGAAGATGGTAAGTTAACAAAAACGATAAAGAATCCTTTTAGAATTGGAGGGGGAGGTGCAGGATTCGCTGTTGCCGAAATGCTTTCAGAGGAGAAGATAAAAATGATTGTTAGCGGAAAATTCGGTCCGAACATTATGAATGCTTTGGAATCGAAAGGAATCCAATGCAAAGAAATGTCCGGGATAACTGCGAAAGAAGCTTTAAGAAAAATAAAGGAACAAAACCCATAAGGTGCAGATTAACTCCCGCATCAGAGAATTGGAAAAAGTAAAAGGATGAAATCATAGAAAACTAGGTTAAGAGCCGGAAAAAAGATGAAAATTTACTCCATAGGAATAATGAGGTCTTGTAATCAAGATTTTCAAAAGATAGAAATTTTTGAGGATTTTTCTAAAGGACTAAAGGGAATAGAAGACTCCCAACACTTATGGATCCTCTACTGGCTTCATAAAATATCCCGGGATCAAAGAAAGGTATTACAGGTGCACCCGATGGGTAATCTCACTCAACCCAAAAGGGGAGTCTTCACTACCAGGTCCCCGGCAAGACCCAATCCCATCGGACTAACTAAAGTGAAATTAGTCAAAAAAGAGGGTAATATATTAATTGTTCAGGGACTGGATGCCTTTGTAGATAGCCCAGTATTGGATATCAAATCCTTTTGAAAAAAAGATTCATGGAAAAGCTGTTTAGAAAAATCTGTGACTTCGGCAAATAACAGACCTCGAGAAAGAATCTGATGCGGGAAAAGAAAGTAGCTGTAGCTATTTCGAAGGGTATAGGCTTTTTACGCAGGCAGCCACGAAACTGGAAGGTTACGGTAACACGAAGCTCTTTAAGGACCTTTGTCTATAAAATAATTTTCCCTTACCAATCTATTTATGCGATGGGTTTGGGTGCTACTGCTACTCAGCTAGGTATTATAAACACTATCGGGATGGGTATTGCTGGTCTTTTTGGCCCATTCATTGGATGGATTATTGACAGGATTGGTGTCAAGAGGGTTTACCTCATCGGCATCGGTCTGCTTATAGTTTCATACCTCATCTACGGTGTGGCCCAGAGTTGGATAATTCTTATTGTCGCTATGATAGCGTTCTGGCTGGGGGACACAACCAGTGGACATACTTGTAGCACCGTATGTGCCAATTCTTTATCCAGCCGAGACCGCGCTACCGGTATGAGCTTCTGCGAAACTCTTGCCGCAGGTCTCTTGGGAATAGTGGGACCCATAGTTGGAGCATCGGTAGTTACCAGTTTTGGTGGGGTAAATGTTCAAGGTATACGACCCTTATTTTTCATTAGTCTTTTTATCACCCTGGGGACATTTTTTCTCATACTTACTCAGCTATCTAACCAGAACTGGAAGAACAGTAGCGAGAAAAAATCTAGTTTCTTTAAAGATATAGCCCAGGTATTCAAACAGGGAAAAAATCTAAAACGATGGATCATCATTGCCTCTGTGGGAGGGCTTCCCATGGGTATGGTTTTTCCCTTTATCCAGGTTTTCGCCCATGAGATAAAAGGTGCCGACCAGTACATACTGGGAGCAATAGTGGCCGGTTCTGCACTCACCCCCCTTGTCCTTGGTATCCCCATGGGAAGGCTGGCTGACAAAATTGGCCGTAAAAAGGTTCTTTACCTAACGTCCCCTCTTTTCTGGATTTCCAATTTGATGCTTATTTGGGCACCAAATTCTGGGTTCTTGATAGCCTCTGGTATCCTGCAAGGTTTCTTCATAGTTAGCGTGACCGTGGCAGGTGCTATGACTGTTGAGTTGGTTCCTCCCGAGCATATGGGAGGATGGATAGGAATTCTGCGATTTTTCCGGCTTCTTCTTGCTGCCTGTGTAGCTTACTTGGCCGGAGCTATCTGGGACCACTTGGGACCACATTATATATTTCTAATCAGCATCGGACTTGATGTTTTTATCAGAATCCCTTTGCTTGTAGGAATGCCTGAGACGCTAGACCTGAGAATTAAAGCAGGAGAGAAAGGTAAAAAAAAGCAATATAGAAAAAAATAGGAGGTAATAATGGATATGGAAATCTTTTTCCCAGGAGGTGAAAAAGTAAATGCTATTTACAAAGGTTTTACCATCGAAACCGATCAATCGAAAGATGATGGCAGTAAGGGTTCGGCTCCTGCACCTTTTGACTTATTTTTAGCTTCTATTGGCACCTGCACCGGTATTTACGTTCTCCTCTTTTGCCAGGCACGTCACATCCCTACTGAAAAGTTAAAGTTAATCTTACATACAGAAAGAGATAGTAAAACCAGAATGATTAGTAAAATTGCTATAGAAATTTTACTTCCTCTTAAATTCCCAGAAAAATACAGAGAACACCTGATAAGAGTAGCTGGAGAATGTTCCGTTAAGAAACATCTGGAGGATCCACCTGTCTTTGACATATATACAAAAACAATAGAAAAAACAGATATAAAGTAGAATCTAGAATATCTGTTAAGACCGATAGTTATTTCGACCCTACAAAGCAGGGCCTGCGTTTTTACCTTTTTGATGATAACTGGACCGAGTTTAAGAAACTCATTGATAAGGTAGATAAGGCTTATAAGGAGATAGCTTGACCCCCAGGGGGAGCACGTTCCGCAAGGCAACCTATGACCTGGTAGGTCGATTCTTTTAAAAAGGAGAAACGAATGAGCGTTTTGATTATTATTAATGATGGTCCCTATGGAACGGAAAAGGCCTATAATGCCCTAAGGCTAGCGATGACTCTGAAAAAACAAAATCCTGAGATGAAAGTGAGGATTTTCCTACTGGCTGATTCGGTTAGTTGTGAACTCCCGGATCAAAAGACGCCCTCAGGCTATTATAACGTGGAGGGAATTTTGGCAAATCATAATTTCGGTGGCTTTGAACAGTTTCTTTTCTTCAAAAAGGGAAATACGCAAGAGGCACTAATCGATGTAATTAAAGAAGAATTGCAGAAAAATAAAGATGAGCCATAAATGATTAAATTGTTTGTTAGAATTATGAAAGAACTAATTAAATGTCTATTATGGAGATAAACATTATTCCTTTGGGAACAAAAACTCCTTCGGTGAGCAAATTATGCTGAAAGAAAAAATCGAAAATGAATGAAAATACAAGAATGTATACTGTATTTGTTTCGTCAGGTTATGGTGAAAAGCGAAGCCTTGCCTGTCCGCCGCCTGGGAACTCCGGAAGATGTAGCTGCTACAGCTACATTTTTAGCTTCTGATGAAGCCAGTTTCATTACAGGTCAAATTATTAATATTGATGGTGGCCATTTTATGGATTAATAATAGCCCTGGATGTAAATGTAGAAGAGAAACTACTATAGTAAAAAGCTAATAAGCGACTTATCTCATCTGACAGGACAAAATTAGAGAAGATACTGGGAGGATATAAAATGTACATAACTAATATCAAAAATACAAAGGAGTTAAAAACTCCTCATAACAAATCAATTAGATGGTTATTACCCAAAGAAATAGGAGTTCCAAATTTTGAGATGAGATATTTTGAGGTTAAAAAGGAAAGCGTGCCTTCGGAAGAAAAACACCCTTGGGAACACGAAATATTTGTAGTAAGAGGAGAGGGCATTATAAAAAGTGGAGGGATAAAGAAGAAAGTTAAACCTGGAGATGCTATATTTATTCCTCCAAATGAACTACACCAGTTTTCAAATATTAAAGAGGAGCCTTTTGGCTTTATCTGTATCATTCCTAATGGGTGTGAGGATAATATTAAGGGAATAAAATGAAAAAAGAAGAAATTTTAATTTTTGGGGCAGGGGCTTTAGGTCTAGGTTTTTTAGGTCCTGAATTTTATCAGGATTATAAATTGACATTTATTGATAACGGATATAAGAAGTATTATAGAGTGTATAGAAAACTTTATAACCATATAAAAGAAGATATGCATAAGTTAGCAGAGTTATCTTTAAAGCCTTTATAAAAATTTTCAAAAAGCCTTCTCTTCTTATTATACCAGAAAAGACTGTTATCAAGTTATGAGAATGATCCCCGAGCGAACTAGCGAGCTTAAGCTGGTAAATAATGATACCCTTTTAGTTAAGATAAAAGACCTGGGAACTGATCGGACGAATCAGCTTTCCCGCAAATTCTTAACTAAGATTAACAACATTGGAGGAGGAACTCTCGGCAAATTTCGGCTCAAAATATCATTTGACGTAGAATTCCAGGAATAATTTCACTCGCCACAATCACAAAAAAATATACTCAACGACTTTCAAAAATTTATTATCACTACAAAAAGGATGCGTAGATGAAATACAAGGCTTGTTGACTTTGTGAACAAATAATGATATTATAATTAGTATCAAATATAATATTAGAAAGGATGTGAAATAAAATGTCTGTAAGTATTACAGAAGACATTAAATCGGTTTCTGATTTAAAGAAAAAAACTCGTGAGATTTTTAAGCAGATGCATTGCACTGGTCGTCCAATCATTGTCACCGTTAATGGAAAACCTGAGGCTGTTTTGCTTGACGCAAAAGTCTTTGAAAGAAAACTAAAAACATTAAATCTTGGTATTTTATTAGCTGAGGCCGAAACCGATGTGAAGAAAGGACGTACCCGACCCGCACGAGATTTTCTAAAGGAGCTTAAATATCGTGCGAAAGTATCAGGTTGAAATTACCAAAATAGCTGGATCTGATATCCAGGAGATTTTTAAATATATTTTACGAGATAATAAGAGAGCAGCTATCAAATGGGTCGAGGAAATAGAGCGACAAATTGATAGGTTGGGAAATTTTCCTATGCGCTGTCCAATCATTCCTGAAGCACAGGAATTAGAAGAAAAATATCGTCATCTTATCTATGGCAATTATAGAACCATTTTTAGGATTGAGGAATCAAAGGTAATTATAATGCGGGTTATTCATGGTGC
>JAUWZM010000050.1 GCA_030615365.1 Candidatus Aerophobota bacterium
CCCGTTTAACTCCGGCAAAATGCCATCTCAAAAGTTTAGAGCTAATGAGGCGTATCTTCAATTCGTAGCCATTGCCTACAACTGTTATTGCTGGTTTAAAAAAAACTTTTTCCATCAGCCTGGAAAAATCACACTATGGAAACCACAAGAGCTAAACTGATTAACCACGGTGGAAGCATAGAATTCATTGACCATATCTGTAGAATCAGGATAAATCAAACTTATCCATATCAGCAAGAGGTATTTCAAATCTTGGAAAGGATGCGCAAGGAGTTCAAATTTATCCGTTATCGCTCTTGGTATCATAAACATGGTATCCATTAAAAATTTATGTATTTTTGAAGTTATTGTGGACTTTTAAGATAACATAAATCCAGTTTATACAGAGTTTTATCTTTTTAAAGCTATCTCAAATTTTCTTTAATATACACGTATAAAGCATATTATAAAAATGCATTTAATACAACATTTCCGTTAATTTATAGAAGTGTAAGCTGGTAAATAAGCAAATAGCGAACTTCAAACTCAACAAACTAATTTAGAGGACATCGGAAGTTTCCCCTGGGGCATCCTGTTTAAGAGCATTTAGGGCTATTTTTAAGACTTCTCTTACCCAGGATTCTTTTAAGGATAAACTATGAGGAGAAGTAGCTAAGACTTTTTCTATCTTACCAATTAAAATTCTTCTTTTTTTCTCACTTATTGTTCCATATTCACCTTTTCTCTCCAATACCTGCAAGGCCACTGAAGGCTTACGGTGGCTAAGAATATTGATTATCTGCGTTATTAAGAAAAGATCACGTTCATTTAATTCTTGAGATATCCTTAAAAGACCCTGCCTTTTCTTATCTTCAAGCAGTTTCTTTATCTCGTAAGGGAGAAGATTCAGAGATTTTGAGATACTCTCATCCTGAAAAAAGTAACTTAAAGGAACATCAAAAGATTTCCCTATTCTTTCCAGCATTTTAAGGGAAGGATACTGTTCCTCTCTTTCTACTTTTCCAATATAGGTATAATCAACCTTTCCCTGAACCTTTCGAGCAAATTCTTTTTGAGTTAATCCTAAATTTTTTCTTAAGGCCTTTAGCCTTTCTCCTATGCTCATTCTTGCCTCATATTTGTTATTATATTAAATCATTTGCTTAGATTGTCAACTATTTCAAGGATATTTATTTATCGTATATTCTCTTGACAATAATAGTTATTTATCCTACTATATATATACAGAGGGAATACCATGTGTATAGATAAACGGAAATTACTATGGACGTTAACTGAAAAGGGGTTATGGAAGGATTTATCTCCAGAAGAAATTAGATCATATCTTCTCTTGATAGTATTTGCCGATATTTCAAATGGGGAGGGAAAATTAAGTTGGAAAGACCTTAATTATTACCTGGGTCCTCACTTTCACAGAGAAATGCTAATCAGAGCTGCTCAAAATCTGGAGAGACTCCATTTAGTTAGAATGAAATTTTCTTTGGATAAATTAGAAATTGAATATAAAATTTTAAGTGAAGAAAATTAAAATGAGAGAATTTTTAAAAAGACTAACAGATTTTTCTGCTCGCAGAAGGACACGCCGTAAATTTAAAGTGATTGTTTGGGAATCTCAAAAATTGTAAATATTCACTAAAGCACGTTCTACATTGTTGACTCCGGTCCCATTGTAGTGGCACAGACATCTTGTCTGTAGAAGTCAAAGCAATCGAATGTAGCTTGCCGATTTATCGGCTGTTTTGATGCCCTTGTAGCTTGCCGATTTATCGGCGAATTTAATTCGCCCAATGAATTGGGCAACTACTTCTTAATTGATAGAGAAAAGGGAGAAGGAGTGATCTTTATTATAGAAGAGTTGTACTCATCTCTGTGTAAAGCTGCAGGGGAACTTCTTTTCTTTTTCCCACTGCTTCTTTTAGAGGCACAGAGATAATGTCTGTTCCTCGCAGAGAAGCCATCTGGCCAAAATTTTCTTTCTTTACCAGTTCTGCTGCTTTCAGTCCAAATCTGGTCGCTAAAAATCTATCAAAAGCAGATGGTCTTCCACCTCTTTGAATGTGCCCTAAAATCATTGATCTTGTCTCAAATCCTGTTCTTTTTGCAATTTCTTTTTCCAGAACTTCTGCAATCCCCCCCAAGAGAATGTTACCAAAAGCATCCCTTTTTTTCTCCCTGGTTACCTCACGAGTGAGAAACTCACTTCCCTTAACTACTTTAGCTCCTTCAGCCACAGCAACTATACTGTAGAATTTTCCTTGATTTTTTCGCTTAATGAGAGCCTGGCAGACCTCTTCTACATCAAAGGGAATCTCAGGGATTAGTACAATATGAGCACCTCCTCCTATCCCAGCTTCTAAGGTTATCCATCCTGTGTGACGCCCCATTACTTCTACTACAATAACTCGATGGTGAGATTTAGCTGTGGTGTGAAGTCTATCCATTGCCTCTACGGCAACATTAACTGCGGAATCAAAACCAAAAGTATAATCAGTTGCAGAAAGATCGTTATCTATAGTTTTTGGGACACCGACTATTTTTATTCCTTCCTGATAAAGTTTGTGAGCCGCTCCCAAGGTATCATCTCCTCCAATAGCTACCAGAGCATCTACCTCAGTTCCTTTTAAAGTATTTTTTATCTTCTGCAGCCCATTTTCTTCTTTAAAGGGATTGGTGCGAGAGGTATGCAGTATTGTTCCCCCCTCCCGATGAATATCCTCTACTTTTTCTTCGGTAAGCTCCCCCCATCTATTTTCAAGAACTCCAGCCCATCCATCCTCAAATCCAATCATTTCCCAGCCTTCCCTTCCCCCCTGAACAACAACTGCTCTGATTACAGCATTGAGCCCCGGACAATCTCCCCCACCGGTTAAAATACCCACACGCATCCTTATACCTCCTTGTTTACTCTTTGAATTTTGCTAAAGTCTAATAAATTTGGCATACCTGTCAAGTTCACAGAAAAATTGTAATAGGTAAGTTTTCCTAAAAAATGTGAGGTTCCTCGAAGTCAAAGCAATCGAATGTAGCTTGCCGATTTATCGGCGAATTAAATTCGCCCAATGAATTGGGCAGCTACAATTGCCAGAGAAAACAAGAATTTTAGAAAAGCTAAACTATTACGAAAAATTGACAGTAAGGGTATTTTGACTATAATGTGGCAGTATTAAAATTGATGCTTGTAATGGTTAAGAGAATCTTAAGGAGAATAATAGTCAACCACCCCCACCTAAAGGTGGAAGCTTGCGACAGTAAGCCTGGTTGACTAGGGAGCACCAAAGGATGCAGCAGTTAAGAGAGAGAAATACATACACACCTACGGTTATTCCGCACGATCGTAGCAACTGTGGTCTGCTATTAAACAGTTCTGAGGGTAGGAACAGTGTGGCAGACTTAAAAACCTCTCTTAACAACCCCGATGCGGCTCTAACTGCGGGAGAATACGCAGGGCAGAACTTGAGAGTATCTGCCAAAAATTGGCTGTATGGCACTCCCCCATACAGCCAATCTAAAAAGACAGGAGGAGAGGCAATTCCTCCACGCCCTTTAGGGCGTGGTTTCCTTGCCTAAAATTTTATGACTCAATTAAGTGAAGCGAAAAGAGGAAAGATTACCCCTGAGATGAAAAAGGTAGCTCAAGAGGAAGGTATATCAGAAGAAATTTTAGGAGAGAGAATAGCGAAGGGGGAGGTAGTTCTGCCTAAAAATGTGGTTCGTAATCTTTCTTTGCCTAAAGCCATTGGCAAGGGTGTGAAAACTAAGGTAAATACAAACATCGGTACCTCACCTGATTTAGCCGATATTGACCTTGAGCTTAAGAAATTGAAGGTAGCTGAGGAAGCTGGAACAGATACCGTAATGGATTTAAGCATAGGAGGGGATTTAGAAAAGGTCCGTCGCTCTATTTTGAGGAACAGTCACATTCCTGTAGGGATAGTTCCCATTTATCAGGCCGTTGTTGAATCCATAGCAGAAAAGGAAAGTCTCATGAGAATGGAAAAGGATAAGATTTTTGAGGTAATTGAACGCCAGGCTAAAGATGGAGTTGATTTTATTACTGTCCACTGCGGGTTGAATCAAATAGCTTTGGAGCGTCTTAGAATAGGGGAAAGGATGATTGATATAGTATCAAGAGGAGGGGCCTTCCTTGCTACCTGGATGATAGCCAATGGGAAGGAGAATCCTCTGTATGAAGATTACGATCGTCTTCTTGAAATAGCCAAGAGATATGATTTAACCCTGAGCCTGGGAGATGGGTTAAGACCAGGTAGTTTGACTGATGCCACTGATAGAGCTCAGCTTCAGGAGTTAATCATCCTGGGAGAATTAGCCAAAAGAGCTTTTGATGAAGATGTTCAAGTAATGATAGAAGGACCCGGGCATGTACCTTTTTCCGAGATAGAGGCAAATATTTTATTGGAGAAGAAGTTATGTCATAATGCTCCTTTTTATGTGTTAGGCCCTGTCGTTACAGATATTGCTCCTGGTTATGACCATATTACATCGGCTATAGGGGGAGCTTATGCGGCCAGCATGGGAGCAGATTTTCTCTGTTATGTTACTCCGGGAGAGCATCTAAGACTCCCCACTGTGGAGGATGTGAAACAGGGAGTAATAGCTACCAGAATTGCTGCCCATGTAGGAGATATCAGCAAGGGATTACGGGGCGCGGCTGATTGGGATAAACAAATGGCCGAGATGAGGAAAAAGAGAAATTGGAAAAGGCAAATTGAGCTTTCCATTGATCCCGAACTTGCTAAAAAGATGAGAGAGGAGAGCAAACCTAAAATTTCTGATGTGTGCACTATGTGTGGAAAGTACTGTGCTATAAAACTTGTAGAGAAAGCCTTGAGGGCAGAGGAACCAATTACTTTAAATTAAGAATATTTTTACGCTTTCATCTTTATTTTTCTTAGAACAAGGATAACTATTCCAATCACTAAAGGGAAAAGGGAAAAAATAAATAAGAATAGAGAATTTTCTTTCCGCACCAGCCTTATTTCCCTTTCGCTTTTTGCCAGAGACGTGCCCTCATCCTTTTTTTGCATGGAAAGCTGATAGCCCGTTTTTCTAAGCTGAGAGGAAAGATACAACCGATAACCTTCAAACGTAGGTTGTTGGTAAGGAAGATCTTCTTCATTGTACTCTATGATATCGTATCCCAGCTCTGGACCAGAAATCTGTTTTACATAGTAAGGCTTTTTATTTATTTTATCTAATACTTTGCCCTGACCAAAGAAAACAAGAGAGACATTTGTGAGAGGAGAAGTGTGCACCCACTTCCAGCTTTCCTCTCTTCCCTGACTTTGAGGCTCTATTAATTTGTTGTGATACAGTTCATTGTATTCATCTTGAGAATAAGGGCGAAAATAAAGGTTATTTTCGCCTGCCGCATAAATTATCATAGCAGGATCATTACAGGATTCCCTCTTTGTCCATCTGTTACCCGGGATTATCTCGTATCCTATGCCACCTATCCTTCGAGAAGTAAAAACTACAACATCTTTCTCGCTGCCCTCAACTATAGTGCCATCCTTCGCTCTTAATCTTATCTGGTATTTCCCGACAGGTAACTCTAAAATAAAATCTTTCTTAGGTTCGGTGACATAAAAGGAAGGTGTCTTTGGAGGTTGTGGTTCCCTCGGCACTTCAATATCTAAAGCCCCCTCTTCTCCAGCGTCTCTTCTTCTTTTAATTTCCTCAAAAAATTCATTTAACTTTATTTTGTATTCCTCTTGGGCTTCATAGTATTTCCTTACGTTATTGTAGTAGTTCACTATAGCTTCTTTATATCTATCGAATTCTTCAAAAGCCTTCTCTTCTTTGTAAAATAGAGATTTTTCACCGAAGTAGCCCTCAGGGTAAGATAAAACATTGTCCTTTTTGGTTAGTTCTTCAATAATTTTACCTTCCTTGAGCACTTCTAATGTTCCTTCCACTTCCTCGTTTAAGCTTTTAAATCCAGCCACATACCTACCGGTGATGGGCCAAAAGTAAACCAGGGTTTTTCTGGCTGAGAGAGTGTTGCCATGGCCGGCAATAAGGTAAATGATGTCCTCGGTTTCAGGAACAAATCCCCCACTGTAGCTCTTACCATCAAATACACTGAACCCATAGACCAGCTCCTCCCGCAAAGAAGGTGCAGAGGAAGATTCTTGCTGAGCAAAACTTATCGTACCTACACTAAGCACTAATATGGAAGCCATTCCTATAGAAAGAATAATTTTTTTCATCCTCGCACCCCCTTTAGTTTTAAAATATAGATGGAAAGAATCAATAAAACTGTGGTGTAGATAATCGAATAAAGTATATTAACCAGAAATGGTATAATATTTCCAATACTTATTGACTCCATCCCCCGAGAAAGATAGGAAAAGGGAGATACCCAATTAATGATCTGGGTAGCTATAGAGAGGTTTTTCTGTAGATAGACGAACCACTGAATGAGCACTTCTGGAAGAGGGCCCATGAACATTCCCCAGAAGATCAACAACGGGAGGGGATTAAATACCAGAAAAGCAAGGAGTATACCCACCAACCATATTATGGAACTTCTTACTCTTCCAGTTAATGAAGATATAAACAAGCCAAAGCTGATCACGCAGGAGGCAACGAAAATGGAGAGGAAGAATGCCTTCAGCAGGATATAGGTGAAGCCCAGGTTGGTAAGAAGGGATACCCCAAAAAAGTAAATAGCAAAGAACCCTAAAGTTATAAGATAAAGGGTCATATCCTTAAAGTATTTCCCCAAAAAGAAAGACGAGGAGCTCACCGGCCCATAAAATAAAATCTCCAGAGTCCCCTGTTCCCTTTCCCTGGAGATGGAAACAGCAGATACTATCACCAGGTAAAGGGAGATGACGCTCACAGATACAAACAGCGGGAAGCTGAGTGGATAAGAGGATATAAAAATGTTCTCCTCCTTTATTCCTTTAAGGAAATAAGTGAGGAATAAAGAAGAACCTATAAAGGAGATGAATATCGCCAGATAGATCCCCCAGCCGCCGTATAAACTTGATACCAACTCCCTTTTAGCGAGTACTTTCATACTATGAATAGACAGGAACCCCTCTTTTTTACTCATTTTCATTCCTCCTTGAAGAGCTTTGCATCATCAACTATATCTTCAAAATCACCCTGTTCAAGATGAACCTTTACCTCAAGAACTCCATATTCATTTTTTTCTGGCTTTACCTTAATCTTATCCCAGGAAATTGTTCCCTTATTTTTAGCCAAGAAAGCATTAGAATCCCAAAAGTGCTCAATAGGTCCTTCAAAAATTTTCTCCCCCTTTATGTAATTTTCTGCCTCTCCTATTCTTTTCCATAACGTCCCCTCTATTTTTATAGGAAGACAGGGAAAATCAGTTATTCCCATTTCTTTGCTGTCGGTAAATCTTATCTCTACCTCTATTCCTTTTTCTTTGGATTCAGTAAAGACAATTATTCCCACTAGATCCGGAATTTCCTTCCCCCTCATACCAAAGTT
This sequence comes from Candidatus Aerophobota bacterium, assembly GCA_030615365.1. Next base: position 7,486 of record JAUWZM010000050.1, read on the forward strand.
TAATACATTTTTTCCTTTGAGGATTTCAATCTCTTTACTGAAATCATAATAGTTGGGAGCGGTAGCCTTAAGAGTGTAGTCTCCTGGCGGAATCTTAGTGAGCTCATAAGAAGTGCTACGGTACATAATAGTAGATCTTCCATCAACCACTATCTTTAACTCCATTGCCGGATCTCCGGAGAGCTCATCCGCAGCTTCACCCTGAATAATCCCATAGCTTTCCCCTCTTAACCCTATAAATAAAGCTACGATGACTACTACTGCAATTACTACTACTACTATATAGGGTATAAACTTTCTCATTGTTCCACCTCCTTTCCAGAAGTCGCCAGCAAAGAGATGTTCTTTTGAGTGATGGTTATGAAGGCATCTTCCAGACTCATCTCTCTCTTTTTTATCCCTAACACAATTCCCTTTTGTTGAGAAATTGCCTGAGAAATTTGAGCTCTGCAATCCTTATCCGAGGCTACTCTTAAGATTAAAAGATTTCCCTTGGTGCTAACTTCCTTCACAGATTTTATAGAAGAAAGAGCATCTATAATTTCCTTTTTTATCTTGGATACTTCGACTTCTAATTCGACAAAATCACTTAGCTTTGCCTTTAAGTTATCCATAGTATCCTCAGCTAAAAGTTTGCCTTTATTAATAATTCCCACTTTACCGCACAGTCTTTCTACTTCAGAGAGGAGGTGAGAAGATATGAAAACAGTTCTCCCTCTCTCATTTTCTTTTTTAATGAGGTCTCTTACCTGTTTAATTCCAGTTGGATCCAGTCCAGAAACAGGCTCATCCAAAAGGAGAATTTCAGGGTCGTGCAAAAGAGCTCTGGCAAAACCAATCTTTTGCTGCATTCCTCTGGAAAAGGCTCCCAGTTTTTTTCTTTTCACCTCTGTAAGATCTATTGCACTTAGAAGCTCATCTATCCTTTTTTTCTTATTTCGCACCCCATAAAGATCAGCAAAAAAATTTAAATACTCCCCAGCAGACATCTCGTTATAGACGTACTGTTTCTCAGAGACAACCCCAATCCCTTTTTTAATTCTCAGAGGATTTTGCTTGAGTTCTTTCCCCATAAGATAAATTTTTCCCCGAGTAGGCTTTAGGATACCTAAAAGCATCAGGATGGTGGTAGTTTTTCCTGCTCCATTGGGACCTAAGAATCCATAAATCTCTCCTTTCCCTACCTGAAGGGTTAAATTATCCACTGCCCTAAATTCACCATATTCTTTGGTTAAGTTCTCAGTACGAATCATTTTTACCTCCAGAGTTAACAGTGGTTAAATGTTATCATAAATCTTTGTTTATCTTACCAGATTTATTTTTTTTGTCTACTATTTTTCTAAAAAAAAATTGAGAGTTCTTCAAACTAAGATTTAGTAGGCATTTTAAAGGATTTGTCTTTTCGTCGAAGACGAGTATAATGAAAAGTGATTATACTCATCTTCGATAATAGGTAAGTGTCACTAAAAAAATGTGAGGCTCCTTGCTTGCCATTGCGAGCAAAGCATTGGGATTAGAACAGGCTCTGTAATCTCATGTAGCTTGCCGATTTATCGGCATAGTAAATTCACCCAATAAATTGGGCAGCTACAATTGTCAGAAAAAACAAGAATTTTAAAAAAGCTAAAACTATTACAAATGATGAACACTCGAGAAAAAATACTGAGGACCTTTCAGAAAAAGAAGGTGGACAGGATTGTCTGGCAACCAAGAATTTACTACTGGTATTATGGTAATAGATTAAGGAATAAATTGCCGAATGGTTATAAAGATAGGTCCCTTCTCAACTTTTTATATAGTAATATCCAACCTTATAATGGCAGTGTCCCTGAAGAATACAAGGATAAAAGTATAATTCAAGTCTACGATGATTTAAATGCCTCCCCGAGATATCCTTTAGAGGTACTGGGTATAAACCTATTTAAAACTAAAAATAAAAATGTGAAAGTAAGATCCGTAGATAAAGGGGAAGAAAAAATTATCATACATGAAACTCCTTTAGGGGATCTGAAGGAAGTGATAAGGCATGGATACCATACTGAATATCCTGTGAAAACCTTAAGTGATATAAAGATTATGGAGTATATTCTTGATAACAACGAGCTTGAATTTGACTTAAATGCGTTTAAGATAGCTGATAGAGAATTTGGAGAAAGAGGGGTAGTTCAATCTTTTTACTCTCGCTCTCCCTTGCAAACATTGATAGTGAGTTATATGGGATTCGAGAGCACAATTTACGCTCTAAATGATTATCCAGATAGAATAAAGAATTTCTTAAATGCGATTGAGGAATATGAGGACAAAATATATGAAGTTGTATTGAACTCTCCCTTAGAGATATTGAACTTTGGAGAGAACATCGATGCCAACATTGACTCTCCATCTCTTTTTGAGGAATACCTCCTTCCTTATTATAAGAAAAGGATAAGTCAGGTTCATCAAAAGGGCAAGTTTTGTCATATCCATATGGATGGATCATTAAAACCGCTTCTGCCGCTTATAAATAAAGCTGGCTTTGATGGCATTGAGGCAGCTACTCCCCTACCTCAAGGAGATGTAACCCTAAAAGAGCTAAAAGATGCTCTGGGGGAGACCATACTTATTGATGGAATTCCGGCTATTTTATTTTTACCTCAATATTCCTATAAGGACTTAGAAGAATTTACCATTAAGGTTCTGGAGATGTTTTCGCCTAATTTAATCCTGGGGGTATCTGATGAGGTTCCTCCAACTGCCGATATAGAGAAGGTAAAATTTGTCTCTAAGATCGTAGAGAGCTTTAACCCCTAAAAGTGTGAAAGGAATTAATACTATGAGATACAGCAGTTCAGATAAAGATCGTTTTTTATCAGTACTAAAAGGAGAAATCCCTGACCGGGTGCCTAACTTTGAGGTGCTTATAGAAAGACATGCAACTAGTCATATATTGGGACGAGGAGCCAAGGGAACTTTTGAGTGGCCTCCTATAGACCCTTCTGATTATATAGAAATAGTTAAAAGAATAGGACAAGATTTTATTGGCATCAATTTCTATGGATATCCTTACTTGCCAGATGATGGTAGTGGAAACCCGGTTTCGCTAACGAAACTGGGTGAAGGAAAAGTACTGACAGGTCCTTTTGCTGAAGATGAATGTAAGAATGAGGCAGATTTAAAAAGATTATATGTAGGGCCAGAAAAAACCTTTGATTTGCATGTCAAGTCTTTAAAACCTTATTGGGAGAGATACATTCAAGCAGTAAAAGATACCCCTATAGGTCTTTTTGGAATTACAGGGATGGTTTTCCAAAGCATCTATCAGTTTACCCTGAAGTTTGAGAATTTTATGGTTTTACTCTACGATGATCTTCCTTTCATTGAGTATCTGTTAGATGTATCTGCTGATTTCAATAGACGTATAGTAGAATTTTTATGTGATTATCCTATGGATATGCTCTATATAGGTGATGATGTAGCCTTTAGAAGTGGATTAATGATTCGGCCTGATCTTTTTTTAAGGCTTTGGGTTTCCAGGATGAAAAAAGTAATTGAACCAGCCAGGCAGAAAGGAATCCCCATTATATTTCATAGCGATGGAACATTATATGAACTTATACCTACTTTGATTGATATGGGCTTTAAAGCTCTGAATCCAATTGAGCCTTATGGAATGGACATATATAAAGTGAAAGAAAAATGGGGAGATAAAATTACTCTCATGGGAAATATGGATATTGCAGGCGTCCTTGCTCTGGGGACTTCTGAAGAGGTAGTAGCCGATACACAGGGACACTTGGAAAAACTTATGCCTGAAGGACGGTATATCGCTGCCTCCAGTCATAGTATAACTCGAGCTGTTCCTCCTGAGAATTTTTTAGCTATGATAGAAACGGTACATACCTATGGGAGATATTGATAAGATGAGTCCACGAGAAAGAATAAAAAAAGCTATAAATCACCAGGAAACTGACCGCATTCCTCTTGACTTCGGGGGAACTGCACTAACAGGTATTCAGGCAAGCACTTATGCTAAATTAAGAAAGACGCTTGGTCTAAAGGATAAGCCAGTAAAGGTAGTTGGGCCTTTTCAAATGTTAGCTGAGGTTGAATCAGAGATAAGAGAAAAGTTAAGAGCAGACGTTATAAGTTTAGAGATGTCCTCTACTATATTTGGGTTTCCAAACAAAGGTTGGAAACCCTGGAGGTTATTTGATGGTACCCAGGTACTGGTACCAAAGAAATTCACCACCACCCCGGATGAGGAGGGTAATATCTATCTTTATCCTCAAGGAGACACTTCTGTTCCTGCAAGTGCGAAAATGCCTAAGGGAGGTTATTATTTTGATGCTTTGATACGTCAGGAACCTATAGATGAGAAGAATTTAGATCCTAAGGAAATGGGTACAGCAACAGTTTTCGGTTCTTCCTGAAGAGACCCTTAGATATATAGATAAAGAAACAGAGAATCTATATAAAAATACAGATCTTTCTATTATAGGTGGATTTGCAAATGCAGGGTTTGGCGATATTGCCCAAGTACCAGGGCCAGCCATTAAACATCCTAAGGGAATCAGAGATCCAAAAGAGTGGTATTTGGCTCATATTCTTCATCCTGAATATATAAAGGAAATCTTTGAGCTTCAATGTGAAATAGCCTTAAAGAACCTTGAGCTTTCTTATCAAGCAGTGGGAGATAGAATAGATGTGGTTATTATCAGTGGAACAGATTTTGGTGCTCAAGATGGTCCTTTTATATCTCCGGATATGTTTCGTGAGTTTTATAAGCCTTTTTATAAAAAAATAAATGATTGGATTCATAAAAATACTCCTTGGAAAACTTTTTATCATAGCTGTGGTTCAATTTTTGCTCTTTTAGATGATTTTGTGGAGATGGGAGTAGATATTTTAAATCCAGTTCAAACATCAGCTAAAGATATGAATCCAAGAATACTCAAGGAGAAATATGGGGATAAATTAGTTTTCTGGGGTGGAGGAGTGGATACTCAGAAAACACTTCCTTTTGGTAGTCCTGAAGAGGTAAGAAATGAGGTTACTGAACGTTGCCGTATATTTGGAAAAGGTGGCGGTTTCGTATTTGCTACTATTCACAACATTCAATCAAACGTTCCAATAGAGAATCTTATAGCTATGTTCCAAGCAGTGCAAGAATTCAAACTTTAGTTTTTATTCTAAAACAGCTAAGATGTTCTTCTATTCAGATAGAGAGGTTTTTGATGGTTTAACCTGTTAGATTAGCCTTTCTATCTAATAGGGATAATACAAGGCGAAGGGGAGGTGATGAGAGATAGGTATGCCATCTATATGGTGGGAAGAAGGTTTTCCAAAAGAGAAAAATATTGAAAACTTCTTACTTTTGGAAGCTTTCAAGAAAAACAAATCATAGATAAGGAGGAAAAAAGTGATAAGAAAATTAATGATTGTGCTGTTAAGTGGGGCAATATGTCTATTAGCAGCAGCTCCACTGATAGCCGAGACAAACTGGGGTTGGTCTACCCTTCAAGAGTATGAACAAGTTACGGGAAACAAGATAGAGAAATTCAATCAAGCTCCCATGTTAAGATTAAAAGTAGCTGCTGGTGAGCTTCCTCCCATAGAGGAAAGACTTCCCGAAGAGCCTTTGGTAGATAAACCATTGGAAGAGGTTGGAACATATGGAGGGGTACTTCGCACGAATATGGAATCTATGTTTCGCTGGGCTCCAACTTCAAATCACGTAGCTGAATATATACTTAACTTTGATCGTAAAATTGAAAATGTGGTTGCCAACATTGCCAAAGCCTGGGAATTCTCAGAAGATGGAAAAACTTTTACCCTGTACTTTAGAAAAGGAATGAAGTGGTCAGATGGTGCACCCTTTACAGTAGATGACATTCTCTTTTTCTGGGAAAGTGTTGTTTTGAATGATGAAATCACACCAGTTAAGCCTGCACACTGGAAGCCCGGTGGCGAGTTAATGACAGTAGAAAAATTGGATGACTACACAGTTCGCTTTCACTTTAGTAAACCTTATTGGACTATAGTTTACTGGTTGTGTAGTGCCTGGGAACAGGGAGATCAAAACGATATTTACCTTCCCCAACACGCCCTCAAAAAGTATCACATAGATTATAATCCTGAAGCAGATAAACTGGCAAAGGAGGAAGGCTACGATCATTGGTGGCAGTTTTTTAATGCCAAAAGAGAATCTGGGGGGCAAAAACACCCTAATCCAGAAATTCCTGCTCTCGGTCCCTGGATAGTGAAAAAAATCTCAATTGAAGGAGTGGTATACGAGCGAAATCCCTATTACTATAAAATAGATACTGCTGGCAATCAACTCCCCTATATAGATACAGTTAAAGCTCGGGTATCTGGCAACGTTGTCATGGAGATACTATCCGGAGAATTAGATTACCAGGATTGGGGAACATTAATAAAAGATTATCCTGTTTTTATGGAAGGAGCAGAAAAGGGAGGATATAAGGTTTGGTTAGCTCCCAACCTCTGGGGTTCAGGTGCTGCCTATTACATTGCTCAGAACTACGCTGAGGATCCCGCCGTAGGTGAGATTTTAAGAGATGTAAGATTTCGCCAAGCTCTGTCTTTAGCTATTAATCGTGAGGAACTCAACGAGCTTTTGTCTTTAGGGAAAGGTGTGCCGCGGGCAGCAACAGTTCATCCAAGTGTTAGCTTTTACAAAGAGGAATGGGCAAGGGCTTATGCTGACTATGATCCAGAGGAAGCTAATACAATTTTAGATGAAATGGGATTGGATAAACGAGACAAAGAAGGATTCCGTCTTAGACCTGATGGTGAAACTCTTTTTATAGTAATAATGGATACTAAGTGGATTGAGTATAGCGAGCTCCTTAAAGAGTACTGGGAAGACGTTGGAATTAAAACCGCTGTAAGACCTGTAGAGATTGCTTATATGTTCACTAATTTTCTTGCCGGCACATATATGGTTGCTCCCTGGGTCTTTGATGTTTGCACAGAATGGGCTCTTGCCGCGGCTATGAATATTCACATTAAACTAGTTTTATCCGCTCCACAGTGGTGGAACTGGTGGAATACCAAGGGTGAAAAGGGTGAGGAGCCACCAGATGAGTTAAAAAGAATGTGGTCCCTGTACGACGAGGTAGCATATCTTCCGGAAGAGGAAAGAAACAAGGCATTAAAAGAGATCTTTGATATCTGGGCTGAGGGTCTTTGGATGATTGGCACTGTAGGTAGGATTGCAAGGCCTGCTATAGCCAATATTAACCTGGGGAACGTCTATACCGATAATTATACTGGTGCCTCTGTAGGAGTTGGTAACTATAATCGCTTGTATCAGCTCTTCTGGAAGAAGTAGTAAGAAGTGCCACCAGGATCTCTGCCTTTTTTCAGGCAGAGATCCTGGTTTATCCAAGGAAAAGAAAATGGAAGATCAAAAAGATCAATTATTAGGCAAGGGAGACTATCATATTGAAAAGTGGCGATTACAGGGAGAAATTCCTCTCATAATTTGGGCTAAGAGTACTTTAAAAAAGAAACCTGTGGTAATATTTCACCATGGATACGGTGCATCTAAAGAACAACTTGTTGGATGGGCACCTCCTTTAGCTGAAGCTGGATTTTTAGTTGTCCTGCCCGATGCTCATCATCATGGAGAGTCTCGAGATCCAGAATTTGGAGCTTTTGAAGCCAGCAACCGAGAAAACTTCCCCAGAGAGTCGCTTATAGATATGGCTGCTACAATAGAAAAAGATAAATTCATTATCAATTTTTTAAAAAAAAGAGAAGATGTGCAGAAAGAAAATATTGGTATAGCTGGAAACTCTATGGGAGGGCATATAAGCTTGGCAGCCATTCCTCTGTACAAAGAGATAAAAGCAGCGGTGATTATTGCGGGAGCGGCAGAATGGGAAACTCTGATAAAAGAGACTAATTTATTTGATTTAACCGGCTGGAAAAGAGATTTAGAAAATCAGATTGGTAAAAAAGAACGAGAACTGCTAAGAAAATATGAACCCATAAGATACTTGAATAGATATCCTCCTATTCCCATTTTATTTTTGCATGGAGCAGAGGACAAGATTGTGCCTATAAATTGTATCGAAAAATTCTACAAAAAAATAAGACCTTTTTATCCTCCAGGGAGAATAAAATTCAAGAAATTACCAGGGCTCAATCATTCTACCCTTGGTTCTTATAAGTATCTTGTACCAGATACTATAGACTGGCTTAAGAGATTTTGTAATTATTAAGCCAGGGATGGGCACTGATGTTTTTGTCTAACAGGATTTACCGAATCTGGATAATACAAGGCGAAAAGGAGGTGATGAGAGATAGGTATGCCAAATAGTTCGGCAAAAAGAAGTTTTCCAAAAGAGAAAAATATTGAAAACTTCTTACTTTTGGAAGCTTTCAAGAAAGGATACACCATGGTAATAGAAAAGATCAAATAACGACGATACGAACTGGGAGCACAGACTCAAAGTAAACAGGTCAAGATGTCTGTGTTATCAGATCAAGGAGGAAAAAAGTGATAAGAAAATTAATGATTGTGCTGTTAAGTGGGGCAATATGCCTATTGGCAGCAGCTCCACTGGTAGCCGAGACAAACTGGGGCTGGAGCACCCTGCAAGAGTATGAGGAAGATACCGGAAACAAGATAGAAAAGTTCAATGAAGCTTCTATGTTAAGATTAAAAGTGGCCGCCGGTGAGCTTCCTCCCGTAGAGGAAAGGCTTCCTGAGGAGCCTTTGGTGGATAAGGTAATTGATGAGGTTGGAACATATGGAGGAGTACTTCGCCTAGCTGCGACATATACGGCTCTTCCACTTCCAGCTTCACTTCATACAACGTTAGAGTACATGCTTAACTTCGATCGTAAAGCTGAAAAAGCAGTGCCCAACATTGCTAAAGGATGGGAATTCTCAGATGAAGGAAAAACTCTTACCTTGTACTTAAGAAAAGGAATGAAATGGTCCGATGGTGCACCCTTTACCGCAGATGATATAATCTTTTACTGGGAGAGTGTTGTTTTAAATAATGAAATCACACCAGTTAAGCCTAAAGAGTGGATGCCCGGCGGAAAATTAATGACTGTAGAAAAAGTAGATGATTACACAGTTTCCTTTCATTTCAGCAAATCTTATTGGAGTGTATTTTGGCGTCTGTGTGGGGTCGAGTTTAGGGGGGGTCAAAATGATATTTTCCTGCCCAAACACGCTCTTAAAAAGTATCATGCAGATTATAATGCTGAAGCAGACGAGCTGGCAAAAGAGAACGGTTATGATCATTGGTGGCAGCTCTTTAATAACAAAAGAGATTTCCTGTTAGGTAGACAACTGCATATAGAGATTCCTACCCTTGGTCCCTGGATAGTAAAACAACTGCTACCTGAGGGGCTGGTATACGAGCGAAATCCCTATTATTATAAGATAGATACTGCTGGCAATCAACTTCCCTATATTGATACGGTTAAAGCGACTGTATTCGGGGATGATAAGACCAAGGCCTTGAAAACATTGGCCGGAGAATACGATTTTATAGAATGGTTTACGAGTCTGGGAGATTATCCTGTATTTATGGAAGCAGCAGAAAAAGGTGGATATTATGTTTGGCTGGTCAAGGGTACTAGTGGTTCAGGAGCCGCCGGCTGTATAGTCAACCAGAATTATAATGAGGATCCTGTCATGGGTGAGATTCTAAGAGATGTAAGGTTCCGCAGGGCTTTATCTTTGGCAATTAATCGTGAGGAATTTAATGAGCTCTTCGCTTTTGGAAAAAGCACACCACGTCAAGCAACGGTTACCCCAGCTTGTAGCTTTTACAAAGAGGAATGGGGTAAATCTTATGCTGAATATGATCCAGAGGAAGCTAACAGACTTTTGGATGAAATGGGGTTAGATAAACGGGATAAAGAGGGATTTCGCCTTAGACCTGATGGTAAAACTCTCCTTCTGGTCCCGTTACATGTTACAGATGCTGTACGAATTGAGTGGAGTGAGATGACTAAGGAGTACTGGGAAGATGTTGGAATCAAGATCTCTATCAAGCCCGCAGAGCGTATGTATTTGATGACTTGTTTGGCTGCCGGTACACATATGATTTTCCCCTGGGGCTTTACTAATGCTGCAGAGTACGCAATTGCAGTAGGTGCCAATCAGTTTATTAAAGGATGGGGATGGGCTCCACTGTGGCGAAGCTGGTGGGATACAAATGGTGAAAGTGGAGAGGAGCCACCAGAACAGGTAAAAAGGATGTGGTCCTTGTACGATGAGGTACCATATCTTCCAGAAGAGGAAAAAAACAAAGCATTAGAAGAGATCTTTGATATCTGGGCTGAAAACGTTTGGCAAGTTGGTGTTATAGGCATAGGACAGGTCAATGTTATAACAAATATTAATCTGAGAAATGTCCTAACAGGTGGTTACATCGGTACCTCTACAGGACTCGGTACGTTTTGGCGCTTATACCAATTTTTCTGGAAAAAGTAGAAAAAGAAACCAACAAGGGTTTCTGTCTTTTCTTTCAGGCAGAGACCCTTGTTTTGATAATGCCAAAATAATATAAAAGAATACGGAAAATTATACAAGATTTTAATATCTAAGATTAGGAGATAACCATGGAAACTTTAAATAATGAATCTTTAAAAAAAGGCATTGCTAAAGATAATCCCAGTTCCGATAGATTTGCAATATGCACTGCTAATTTGGATGGGAAAAATATGGCAAAGATTATTTCAGATCCTTACAGGCGAATGAGCCATACACGAGTCTCACCAGATAAAAAATGGATTACCTTTACCCGTTTCAACAATGAAAGAACACCGGACCTTGCAACAGGAAGGAGCGGTTCATTTAATGAAACAGAAATTATACTCATTCGTCTGGATGGCACTGGATTGAAAATTCTTATTCCACCTCGTAAAGGGATACTTGCATGCAACAGCTATTGGACATCTGATGGCAAAGCTCTTTTATATGTTTCTACTAACAATCCAGGCAGAAGACCACAGATCGATCGAATAGATTTAAATGATAATATGGAAATTCAAAAGATTACTAAACTTCCTGTGCCTGAATATCTTTTGCCAGTAGATCCTCATCAGGTGGATAATTTAATTGTTTTTTCTGCTATTAATACTATGGGGAAAAAAGATAGAGGAACATGGATTATGAACGCTGATGGCACTAATCTTAAACAACTCGCCTGGCCCAAAGAAGATCCAGAAGGTAAAGATCTAATGGCCAGACATAAAGCTGGAACTGGCGATAATGATCCAAAGCTTTCCCCTGATGGTTCCAAGATAGCCTTTATGCGTCATATAGTAGGTAGATATTACTGGCATATTCACATTGTAGATGTTAAAACTGGCCAGGAAAAAGATCTCTCTGCTGAGTATATTCCACTGGGCTATCCTGCAATGGATGCCATGCCTGAATGGTCCAGCGATGGAAGACTTCTGATCTTTTGGTACGTAGATCAGAAGACTAACCAAAAAGATCTATACACTATGAAACCTAATGGCAGCGAACGAAAGAGGATTCCTCTACCTCGGAGAAACTTTTATGTGCATGTATCCTTCTTCCCAGGAGATGGTTCAGGAAAGAAGGCAAGGATTCTCTTTTCTGTTGAGAAATGATCTTCCTTTTAATATACAAGGGTAATGAAAGAATTCCTGCAAGATCTCCTTTTTGGAAGGAAGGATTCGAGAAAAACAAAGAATAAAATAAATCATATATCTGTGTATCTATTTCTAAAAATATGACCAAGATCAACATACCTATAAATATAGGATTTTGTAAATTTCAATATGCAAGTAGCTAAGTCATTTTATATAACATTAACACAGGGAGGATAGAAAGATGAAAAAAGTCAAATGTGGCGAAAATCCAAGAGAACTATCTCACAATGATACCGTTTATGTAGAAGAAATATTTACTAAAGAAGAAATGCAAAACGAGGATATAGTGTACGGGGCTAAGAGGGGTATATTGGATCCAGGAATGACTCTAGAAGCACATAAACATCCGACAATAGAAATATATGTATTCTTGAAAGGCACTGGACGCATGACCATTGGCAAGAATAATTTTAATGTTGAAGGAGGAGATATCATACTTATCCCTTACAATGAAATGCATACAGTCACAAATCCCAAGAATACCAAGGAAGAACTTCACTGGTTTTCGATGGGCTATGCAATAAGGACGAAGTCGGGGAAAGTTTAGAACTATCTAGTGGAGTGGACCCCTAGGAAGCTGGTGAAAAACCCCCTTAAATTTCATCACATTTTCATCTGAACTTTGTTCTTTCTCAAGTAAAATATTTGACAAAAATCCTTATCCATAGTATAATAGAAGCGATTTTGAAGTTAAAAAATACTTATGA
>JAUWZM010000040.1 GCA_030615365.1 Candidatus Aerophobota bacterium
TTTCATTAGGCTTGCCTCCTTTTTGGTGGATTTACCAAATCCTACCTTAAAGGTAGGGGGGAGGCAAGTCAATTTCACTAAAACACTTGATAATAAAGAATTTAAAAGAAAATTACTAAAGAACTTTTGACAATACTATAATTAGATCGAGGAGAAAAAAATGAAAAAATTTAGCTGGTTGAAGGGAGTCGTTGCAGGGGCTGTTATCAGCTTATTTTTACTCGGAGCTTGTACAGCCTGGGCCGCTGATAGTTTAGAGCTGCTGGATCAGACCATACAGGTAGCTGAGACAGATAGAGAAAGAGAGGTTGTTTCCTGGATCTTTTTGCAAAGGTTCCCGGAATTGGCGGATGAAGTAACCTCCCAGGATAAAACCGTTGAGGAACTCTCTCAGGAGGTTATCATTCCCGAAACCTGCCTTACTCCTCTGCATCTTGAGTTTACCATTATTATCGATAGACTCGATCCGCAAATAAGGGATGAGATAAGCTCCGCCCTTTTTGATAAGCCAGCCCATTTAACTGTAAGTGTGTCCGATGCTAATTTTCAAGTCTGGTATTGTACGGACGCTACAGCCCATCCTGCTGATGCAGTTAACACAGCTTTTGCTGCGAAGGTTCTGGATTACATGGCAAAATCAAGAACAACTGAGGTTACCAGTTGGGGCTTTAAAGAAGGGGGAAGTGATGATGAAAGTCAAGCTGGTGTCCAGCAGGCAAATAAATACCAGGTTCATATCTATGGTTTAGGAGGGGCCTACGGGGTAACCAGGCAGCTTAAAGTCAATCCTGCAGGTGATGATACTCATCCCAGGAGCCTTTGTACTATAGGAATTGCCCCTACAGTTACTCCGGATGATCTGCTTCTCTCAACCTGTGCTCATGAGTACCATCATGCCAGTCAGTTCGCTTACATGAATTGGACGGGCTACACGTTGTGGGCTCTGGAGTGCACCACTACCTGGATCGAGTATCAGGTTCGAAAGCAGTATCCAGCGGTTGCAGGAAATGGATCCTGGAACCTTTTCAAAGCCAGAGTTGAATGGCATCAGGACCGGCCTTTCTATGGTCTTGTTAGTGTGGAAAGTGACACTTTTGTGGTAACTGATACCTACGATGCAGGGATATGGGCCTGGTTTTTAGCCAACAACAGAATTTACGGTAACCGCAATATTATACTAAAGTTCTGGCAGAAGCTGGAGGACAAGGCGGATTGGAACAAGGTTTTTGAAGCCTTCGATGAAGCTCTGGTCGCCGCAGGCGTACCCGCCCAATACAACAGTTTTAACAAAAGCTACAGTAAGTTTGTTACGGCAAATACGGTACCTGCTGAGTGGTACCCTGAAAGTATTAAATCTGCTCACACCTTTGATCTCAACCTGGATACAGAATGGGTTAATCTCCCCAAAACCTGGCAATCTCAGATTGGTGCTGATCCCAGATCCATCTGGAAGCGATACGGCATATCTTATATTAAGGTGCTTCCTGGTGCCAAAGATCGCTCCCTGATTGTAGAGTTTGACGGGGATGACACAACAGATTTTATCGTCAAGTTGATTACTCTGAAAAATAATCAGTTTTATTCTGAGAGTGTCTTGAGCCTTGATGCCCAGCGTAAGGGTAAAAAAACACCCTGGGTACTTAAGACTGACAAAATAGGGATAATTGCTGTTGCCCGAACCAGCTCCAGTACAGGCGATTTCAAGGTGAAGCTTTCGGCTTTGAACATCCTTGATCCCACCCAGTTAGCTCCAGCTAATGCCGGAGATAAGAACAATCCCAAGAAGATTAATGTGAAGATAGAAGGTCCACCCCCGGGCACGACTAAGAGTGAGCTGGCAGTGAATATAGGAGGAAAAGCAGCTACTATTGCTACCCTAACTGAGCTTTCCGATAAATACATCCTTAAGGTTGAGCCTCCTACACAGACTAATGATGGTCTGTATGATCTTGAAGTCAAATACAATCCCTCAGGAAATAAGGCTTCTGCCACAGATACGGAAACTGATGCCGTTAGATACGGACCGTTCCAGGCTGATATCGTTCTGGTTATAGACCGCTCAGGAAGTATGGGATCTTATGGCTATATGGGCCCGGCCAAGAACGCAGCTTCCCAGTTTGTATCCTTCATGGCCTCAGGCGATATGGTTGGGGTGGTTAGTTTTTCCAGCTCTGCTGGGGTAAACTATCCCTTGACACAGATAGACGGCACCGGGGCTCAAAAGGCAGCAGCTCAGGCAGCCATTGCAGGCATAAACTCCGGTGGAGTGACTTCCATTGGGGCAGGACTGCAAGTCGGCCAGGTGCAGCTAACTGCTAATGGTAAGACAGAGGATTCCCATGCTATGATCCTGCTCAGTGACGGCTATGAGAATAGAGCGCCTTATGTATCTACTGTTCTACCGGGTATTCCTCCCAAGACAGTAATTTACACCATTGCTCTGGGTTCGAACAGCGATCAGGCTTTGCTTCAAAGTATTGCCTCTCAGACCGGAGGACTGTTCTTTATGTCACCATCAGCAGGCGATTTGCAAACTATCTACAATCAAATTGCCGGTGCGGTTGCTGGTCAGCAGAGTGTAGCCTCCTTTAGTGGCGCTGTAGGGCAAGGTAGTACCAATCAAGAGAATGTTCCTGTTGATGATACCTTAGAAAATACTACTTTCTCAGTAGGATGGGGAGGAAGTGACCTTGACCTGACTCTTAAGAGGCCTGATGGAAGTATTATCGATCCTACAGTGGCAGCTACCGATCCTTCAATTACCTTCAGCTCTGGATCTACCTTTGAATCCTATAACATAGATTCTCCTATGCCTGGAAACTGGACCCTAATGATAGAAGGAGTAACTATCCCCGCTGGAACCGAGAATTATACGGCCAATGTCATGGGAACCACAGATCTTACCCTGGATGTGTTCTTTAACAAAGATGACTATTCTACCGGCCAGCCTATTGGAATACTGGCCAGCTTGTCCGAAGGAGCAGACCCAGTAATAGGCGCTGCGGTGACTGTTGAGGTTCAAGCTCCTACGGCAAGCCTTGCTGAATGGATAAGTATTAATGGAGACACGGTGCCTCCCAAGCCCTTAAGATCCTTAAGCTCAACCATTACTCTTTCCCTCTACGATGATGGCAACCACGGAGATGGAGCGGCCAATGATGGCGTTTATGGGGGTAGGTACATCAATACAGCTACATCTGGTAGTTATATATTTAGTGTCGCTGCTACAGGAACAACCAGTGGAGGAGATAGTTTTAGCAGGACAGCTCAGAGATCCGTATTTATCCCATCACCAACGGCTACGGGATCAATTTCAGGTGAACTTACCTATGCCGGATCTCAGGTCGGAACAATATACACAGGCGCCTGGATGGATGATCCCACTATGTCTGGCTTTCCTGACTATTTAGTTTCCCAGTCCTTTCCTGGAAGCTACGTCGTACCTAATCTGCCTGATGGGACCCACTACATAGCTGCCTTTATGGATGTAAACGGTGACGGTTCACAAGATGCTAATGAGCCGTCTGGAATATATGGTAGCTTTGACCCTGTTATAGTATCTGGTGGCGCCGGGACTTCCGGTATAGATATAACCTTAACATCTGCAGGTTCACCTCCTACTGTAGACGTAATTTCACCCTTATCTGGAGCCGCAGTATCAGGAATCATTTCTATCTCTGCCTCAGCTACTGGTGATACAGGAGTTGTCAGAGTTGAGTTCTGGTATGATTCTACCTTCATTGCCTCTGATACCACCAATTCCTACTCGGTAAGTTGGGATACCACAGAGGTCTCTGATGGAACCTGCACCTTAACCGCGGTAGCCTATGATACGCAGGGCTTGTCCGATTCTGATGCCATTTCAGTAATCGTGGACAATACTTATCCTGTTGTGAATCTCATAGACTATCCTCAAAGCATAGTGAGGGGTAATTTACCCAAAGTCGAAGTCACATTCTCCTGGGAAGGCTCTGATGATATTACTCCACCTGAAAACTTGGTTTATCAATACAAATTAGAAGGTCATCCTGATTATGAAAGTTGGTCCTCCTGGTCATCTGATACCAGTAAAATCTACACGTTACCTTTGGGAGATTACACCTTTAAGGTTAGAGCTAAGGATGGGATAGGCAAGTATCCTGGTGAAGATGATGCAGCTACAGCTAAATACTCTTTCGCTGTATCACTTCCTATAATTGTATATCCTAATCCTTGCTATCCCAACCGAGGTCAGGTAGTTACCATAGCAAACCTTCCTCCAAATTCCAAAGTTTATATTTACACCATCTCAGGAGAGTTAGTGAGAACCCTGGATGGCGCTACAGAAATAAGCATGGAAGGTGGCTCAGTTACTGCTACCTGGAATCTAAGAAATGATGCAGGATACATGGTAGCAAAGGGAATTTACGTTTATCTTGTTCTTGAGGCAACTGGAGGTAAAAAAATAGGAAAGATAGCTGTCATAAAGTAGGGAGATAATGAAATTATGAGAGCTCGGTGGGGTCTCTAAGACCATGGTAAGATACTAAATGACGCTGAAGAGGAGCTCGGGAGAAGCAGAGCGTGTCAAGGGTAAATATTCGTAACAGTTCAGGCCACTAAGTCACCAAGGCACAAAGAAGTGATATGAAATTTAAACCTCCATTTACATTCCATAAGACTATCTTGGATTTTTTTGAATTTATCTTGACTATCGGACTTTGAACTTGAACTTGCCAAGAGCCAAGAGCCAAGAGCTAAGGCTAAGGTTAAGGTTAAGGTTAAGGTTAAGAGCCAAGAGCTATTTTGAGCTAAGAGCTACCAGACTACCCTGGTGTCTTCGTGTCTTGGTGGCTGAATAGTAACAAATATTCTCTGCAAACCCATAGACGGCAAGGGATGATATAACTCTCTGGTAATAGGACTCACTCAATTCAATATAAGAATTTCTCTCCCCGCCCGATGTGTATTCTTTGGGCGGGGAGAGGGAAAAAACTTGCTTTTTACCAGGCCCGTCTCATACCCATTCTTCCAAATTTTCTTGCGTTTCTCATTTCGTGGCCAGTTTCATCACAATCACAATCTTTTTGATGCTGTTCCATGCTCTGGATTCTTGCATTTGCCTGTTCCTGCGTGAGAACACCAGTCTTCACTAAATTTTGTAAACGCTCCTTTTGAGCTTCTAATATCTTCTCATGAAGTTGGTCCGAGGTCATACCCTTTTCTTTGGCGATATCCAGCATAGTTTTCTCAGATTTCAACTCCTTCTGTAGCTCCTCGCTGGTAATACCAAAAATCTTGGCTTTTATTTCAAGCATTTGAGTGTATCCATATCCTTGTTTTCCCAATGCACCCGATCTCATTCCTGCTGATCTTTTCGCGTAGGCAGTGACTGCATACACACTGATGCTGCCGACTATGAGCAGACCAACGATTAAAGCAATTGTTACTTTTTTCATTTAATTTTTCTCCTTTTTTATATCACTTTCGTTTTCGGCCGAAAATTTTTAACTCTCACTTATTAATACAATTACTGTCCTGATTTATTTCAAAAAAGAAAAAGGATTTGGCTATTTTGATTGAATTGAGGGTTGCGAGTTACGCAGGGAAGGTTCAACTACTACGAGGTAGTCTTTAGGAAAGGGAAATATCTTTTAGTTATCAGTGAACTCGCATTGGAGTATCTTTAGCTCTTTTTCCTCTACTTTCAGTTCTTTTTATATGTTGTATATGTTTTCTGTAATATCTGATACCTAAGGCTTTAAAATTATCGTTATCCCATTCACCAACTGCTCTGACGGAATCCCCAATGTAGAAATCTGAGCCATTTAAAAAATGAGTGTTCTCGGTTAATTGAATGCATATTTGATTGTTATTTGGAGTTTCAATGGTAAGTGTGCTATCCTGAACTTTCGTTATCCTTCCTATGATGCCATTTCTCCACATCCCTCTTCTTTTTCCATAGAAGTGTTGCAGGAAAGGAATTTTACCCTTCATTACATTGTCCTCTATCTTTTCATTGATTCCACTCATTGCTAATAGTGTGCTTGCTATAAAAATCAGTACAAGAAGAATTCCTAAAAGAGCTTTAAACGGCTTCTTATAGGAAATATCATATCGAGAAAGAAGAGCACTGGCAGCAAGGAAAAATATTAAACCAACAGCAATCCATTGATAGGGGAAGGATTCCAGGAAAGCTAAAAAGCCTATTTTACCAAGGGAAAGAAATTCTAAGTTTCCCGATATCTTTACGGTAAAAAAGGTTAAATTTATAAAAATAATTGTGAGAATTATGGAAAGCACAACCCCCCCGCCGAGTCCTAACTTTTTAGCAAGGAAAATATACCGGGAGCGAAGTTTAATCTTACCTTCCTTAATTTTTCCCATAACTTTTTCTTCCAGATGCAATTGTTTGTCTTTCTTCATCATGGTAGATTAGCTCCCTTTTTTTGATAAATAGTTTTCATAATTTTTTTCCCTCTGAAAATAAATGTTCCCACAGTTTTAACGGGAATTCTCAAGATATCGCTAATCTCTTTATATGATTTATCCTCAAAATAGTACAAAATTAACGGTTCTCGGTATTTTGATTCCAATGTATCCAAAGATTGCTTCACATTTTTTTGGAGTTCTTCCTTGATTAAATTATCACTCATTGAACTGGTGTTGTCCACAAGTGGAAAATCGAGGTCTTCCAAGGAAATGTGCTTTTCTCTTTTTCTCTTCTTTATGAAATTCACCCCTTCATTATGAGCAATCCGATAAATCCAGGAGGAGAATTTCTTTTTTATATTAAAGCTAAATAAGTTTTGATAGGCTTTAGTAAATACATTTTGCACCAGATCCTCTGCTTCGCTTGAATTACCTATTAAGTATGCAAGGTATCTGTATAGTTTTTGCTGATAACGTTTGACTATTTCTACATAGAGTTCACTGTTTTCCTTGCGAATTCTTTCCACTAACTCTTCGTCGGGCAAATTGTTTTTCATAAGAGGGGTAAATTCCCTAAAATATTCCTCATACTATATAATACAATGTATCTGGTTGCTTTATTTCATTATAGTAGCTTAAAACGAGAAGTCAAAATGAGTGATGTCTCGTAAAAGAGGTTTGATATGAGCTGATAAGATTGTAATTATGTAACCAAATCCTCCTGTCTGAAATAAAAGAATTCTTTATTTAGGGAGCTCTGAAAAATCCTTTTTCTTTTTGCTGCTCGGCGAGGTGTTTCCATAAGGCAGCGGCGATCAAGGCGGGTCTATGCGTTCAAACTCTTAGTTATCCTGTAACCTGATACATCGCCCATGAGAGCCACAGCATAAAGATAAGAGTAGAACTTAGCCGCAGGCGCCCGGAAAGCACCGAGCAAAGAGCAGCCTCAGACTTTTTTCGGAGCTCTCTATTTATGATATTTGCGAGCCTTGTCCAGTCCTCCTTTTGAATTTCTAAAAGGATGAGCCTTATCAATATAAATAAAGATTTTTTCCATTACCATCACCTTAACACTTTCATCTTTGTGGAAGTCGGGTTCACAGAATCAACAATGGTTTGAGTAAAGGTATGTGAAATTGCCTTCTTTGGACATTTCCTCACGCAGTCCCCACATACGATACATTTTGAGGAATCTATTTTAAGAGATGTACCTGATATGGCCCCCACTTTACATACATTCTTACAAAGCCCACAATTCACACAAATGGAGCCTATCTTAACCTTAAAAAGGCTAACGCGCGAAAGAAGTGCCAAAAACGCACCCAATGGACACAGGTAGCGACAGAAAGGACGGTAGATTATTATTGATAACACAACAAGCATGAGAGTAAGGATAATGGATAAAGGAGTACCACCCCAGGTGAACAAAACTTTGAAAGGGGTGTAATCCTTAAGAATCACTTGTCCAGTAATAAGAACTCTCACCACAAGATATCCCAATACGATATATTTAACCTTGGCGAGATAACGATTCCAGGTATAGGGAATCTTCTGTGAAATCCTTTTAAAGTGTACCAGCTCTTGTATAGCTCCGAAAGGACAGATATAACCACAGAAAATTCTCCCGTATAGTAGAGTAGAAACAACAATGGTTAAAAAGAGAAACAGATAGCCTGTTTGCCATTTTAAAAATATGTTCTGTATGGCAGTTGATGGACAGAGAAACCCGTCTATATATAATCCCAGTATCGCTACGGAAGCGAACAAAATAGCTTTTCTGTACTTATAACGAGTAGTGACCAGTACAATAAGTGCAACCCCTATAAATATCAAAAAGAGGATCAACTTAATCAATTGGCTATGAATGAAGTATCCCGTTTCCCCGTGTTGCTCAGTAGTGGGTAGATTGAAATTTTTTTCAACTTCTGAGGAACTGAATGTACTTCCCGAGCCAAAATCACCAGCATCTGTCGGCAAGGCATTGAATAAGAAACCTATAACAATGAGGAATATTACTATTCTAAACAGAGGATTCTTTTTATATATTCTCATTTTATACCCTTTCATAGAATTTTCGCCAAAGATTTAAAACTTTTTATCTGCTATAATGGTCAAAGCGATAGAGAAAATCATCACTGACTATGAGCATTGGGATAGCCTCTTCTTTGTACATATAGAAATAAACTCCTACCTCGTGCTCATACTTGTTCAACTTTTCTGGAATAAAGGGAAGACTTATCCCTATCCCCTCTACTGTTAATACATTTCCCTCTAAAATGGATTTCACAAAAACCTTCTCTATTTCAATTTTCGATTGTAAATCATAGGGATATTCTCCGCCCAGGGCAGTTTGCCAAACTCCATCCTCTTCCCCTTTTGTTACCTTGATAGGTAAAATTTTTTCAGAGTAACCTTCCTTGGAGCAGTCTTTGAATATCTTCAAGAACCCCTCACCCGCAGAGCTAAGAGATACCTTAAACCACTTCTCATATACCTGTGGACCGGTTTGCTCCCATTCAGTCTCACCCAGGATCTGGATATTTTCCCACTCAAACTGATAATCAAGAGGATCGTCTAATGTGCACTTTTTGTGGGTCTTCTCAACCTGTACACCTATCTCTCCCACAGTACCGATTTGAGCTTCTATCCCATCGTAATTGAAGGTAAACTCACAGGCTGACACAGAAAAAGGGGAAATAATCATCCCTATCAAAATCGAACCAAGGAAGAAAATAATTAACCTTACTGTTCTTTTTTTCATCTCTCATCTCCTCGTATGATATGGTTAGTTTAGTCGCTGATTTTATATATTAGAATTTGTTCTTATTTTTAGAGAAAAATTATTCTCGTTTCATTTATTAATACATCGTACGCGATAATTTATTTCAAATGAAAGACATATCCCCTGTTCACTCTGCATTGACAGAAGAGTTGATAAAATTGTAAATATTTAATATAATCTACGAGATAGTCAAAATAGTCCTGTAGTCAAGCAAGCTCATGTAGCCTGCTGATTTATCGGCGCATTAAATTCGCCCAATAAATTGGGCAGCTACAATTGCCAGAGAAAACAAGAATTTTAGAAAAGTTAAACTATTGCAAAAAATGAGGATTCTTCTTATAAATCCCTGGGTGTATGATTTTGCTGCGTATGATGAATGGATGAAGCCACTGGGGCTTTTATACATTGGCGCATTCCTTGAGAATTTTGGCTACCATGTTTCCCTTATCAACTGTATGGACAGACACCATCCTCTCTTAAAGAAAAAATTTGGCAAAAGGGCATCTATTAACAGAAAATACGACTGCGGTAAGTTCTTCGGAGAAGTAGTAGAAAAGCCTGAACCACTTAAAGATGTTCCCAGAAACTACAAAAGATACGGTATTACCCCTGACATTTTTGAGGAAGAGATAAGAAAAATTGAGTCTCCTGATATAATAGGGGTAAGCTCAGGTATGACATATTGGTATCCTGGTGTCTTTGAGGTAGTCAAGAAGGTGAAGTTACTTTTCCCCAGGGTTCCGATATTGTTAGGTGGGGTTTATGCTACCTTATGTGCTCAGCATGCCAAAAGATTTTCTGGAGCTGACTATGTAATAGAAGGTAGAGGGGAGGTAAAGGTTTTAAAGATAGTCGATAATTTTGCTGGAGTAACGCGAGATTACTCAGTAATTTCTAATGAATTGGATGAGCTTTCCTACCCTGCGTATCATCTTATGCAAAGAGTGTACTCGGTAAGTATGCTCACCTCCTTAGGGTGTCCTTTTCATTGCAGTTACTGTGCCTCTAAAATCCTTCAGCCTGTTTTCTATCAGAGAAGCCCTGAAAATGTAATTGAAGAAATAGACTACTACACTCGCAGATTCGAGGTAAAGGATATCGCCTTTTACGATGATGCTCTTTTAGTAAATCCAGAGACGCATATTGTTCCTATTTTAGATAGTATAATTGAGCGATTTAAAAATATTCGATTTCATACACCAAATGGTCTGCATATAAGATATATAAATAGAAAAATAGCCAAAAATCTTTTTCAGGCGAACTTTAAAACTATCAGACTTTCCCTTGAAACGTCTCACTTTGAAAGACAGAAGGATTCCTGCTATAAAACATCCAACCAGGATCTTATGGAAGCAGTGGATAATCTCAAAATAGCTGGATACAAGGGACAGGATATACAGATATATATAATGATAGGGCTCCCTGGCCAGAATTTTAAAGAAATTATGGATACCATAAAATTTGTTCATAGTCTCAAGGTAAAGATATATTTAGTTGAATTTTCTCCTATTCCAGGGACTGAGGAATACAAAAAAGCGGTAAGAGGCTACAATTTTAACAAAGATGAACCACTTCTGCAGAATAATTCAATATTTCCTATGCAAACAGAGGATATGAATCGCAAAAAATTCTGGGAGATAAAAAACTATGCCACCAGGCTTAATGCTAATCTTGGATAGTAGCTCTATCTTGTATTTAATTGGATTGGCAAAATATTTCACATAAAAATTCACCGGCCGCATAACGGAGAAAAAAGGATTTTTCAGGATTGGGGATATTTTATGCTTGACGTTATCCTTATTTATAGTGTATAATTACCGTAAATAGAGAATAACTAAGAATTACCTTGCTATACATGAAGCTTATAAAGCAATATGAAAATTCGCCCATAGAGGAGGTGTGTAGAAAATGACGAAAAGATTGCAAATTTATAAGTGTGAGATATGTGGAAATATAGTGGAGGTTTTACACAAGGGTAAAGGACAACTCGTTTGTTGCGGGCAGCCAATGAAACTTATAGAAGAAAAAACCCGAGAGGAAGGAAAAGAAAAACATCTTCCTGTAGTTTTAAAGATAAATAAAGGAATTAAGGTAAAAGTAGGTTCTATCCCTCATCCAATGGAAGAGAAGCATTATATTGAATGGATTGAAGCTGAGGCCAATGGTCAAGTGTATCGCAAATTTCTTTCACCCGGTGACTTAGCGGAAGCAGAATTTCCCATAGAAGCAGAAGAAATAAACGTTCGCGAATATTGTAGTATTCATGGGTTATGGAAAACTTAATTAAAAAAAATTAAAGATTGAAGGCAAAAGGCTACTTGTAGAAGGCACGATGATACCTTACCTGTTTTCACTTGCCGTGAGAACTAATCCTTTTTTGATCAGGAAGCATCTCTTATAGTAGGGCAAGACGAACGATTAGTGGCTTTATATGGCAGTTATGCAAGGAGATATAAATGTAAACTAAGAAGGAAAAATCACTACCAATGAGTAGTTAAGTTTTAGAAATCCCAGTCCGGTTTTGGGCTGGGTAATCGCAGTACCCAATCGAGTTTTTCCAGAAGTTTCTGTGGTCCGGATAGCTGGTCAGTTACAGCCAGACCAGTTGCCGGCCGTACTCCAAACCACATGCGAGTAAAAGAGGCCACTGAGGCTACTAATGTAGGTAAAATCTTATTCGTGCCTGGCTCAGCATACGATGAAGGACCTAATGTTACCACGTAGTTACCGGTTATACCGTGCCATGGTGCTTTCGCATCTAAAAGAGAATCAATAGGGTCACTCAGTTTAAGGTTGAATCGCACTTCATCCTCTCGAAGATGAGTTCGCGCCATACACCCTGGCAAGTTACATATTCTCACCTGCCAATAAGCCGTAG
This sequence comes from Candidatus Aerophobota bacterium, assembly GCA_030615365.1. The sequence goes on from JAUWZM010000040.1 coordinate 12,072, forward strand.
CATGCATAATGCTTTTAAACCTGGACTTTTCGGTTATCAGGCTCTGCTTAAACGGTTTCTCAAGTAGATCCTGAAGTTGAATCCCCTGTGGTTCACGCATTCTCACTAACCGTACCTGATCACCCAGGTTTCTAATGAATGCCATCAACTCCAAAAATTGATTTGGAGTTCGAAAGGTCACCCATTTTATATTATAGGGACCTTCTTCCACGTTCTCAGCTTCACACCAGAAATGGTGAGTGAGTTCGTTAGCCGAGCCATCGCAATATCCAATGCCAAATCCATTTTTAGTGGAGAGCATCTCCGCACTGGTAACCTCGGGTGGGTTTAAATTGCAGGAGCCGTGACCACGAAGACGGGTAAGACGTGCGACATGCACCATCGCCCAATCATCAGTAGTGATACGGGACGGCACCCGAGGCCTAGTCCTAACACTGAGCTGTGAGGGATCAAAGGCAAGAACATGCTCGTAGCCACCGGTGCCAAAACCAAATTGGTTATAGTAACCCTGTTCAAACATTCCCAGACCAGAGACCAATGCCCCCTCAGCAGCCTCAATAGCTACCATCATTGCTGTTAATTGTTTTGCCATTCCCTGCCTGCGTGCAATCCGACTGGTGGTAACGCCCGCAAGGCCAGAAAATGGCAACTCCTCATTGAGATAGCGAATGGAACCAGGTATAGCGGTAACCAGACACTCAGCTTCGTTGTTGATAAGGGCAACTATAGTGCGACCACACTGAATATAAAGGTCCATTATTTCCTCTTTGCCCTTCTCAAGCCAGCCTATCTCGCGCCAGATTCTATACCCGGCCTTTTTATCCTTTTTGGGATCGTAATGACGATACTTCATCTTAGAGTATCCCCTTTGAGTTAAAATTGAAGTAACTATTTAACAATTTCTTCACCCTCAATTTTTGTCCAATAAATCTTGGCCCCAACTTTGCTTTTTTTGTTTATTTGCGTAAATTCGTGGCTGGATATTAATTAGAGTTTTTCTAATCACAATCCTTTCATTAAATTTCTCTTATGGAATCTATTTGGTAATAATCGGTAAAGGGACGCTTCTATTCCTTTTCTCATAACTTCATCCACGTCTTTCGGTGCTGGAATAACAACCGTACTTGGTCCCCATCTTTTACTCATCTTTTCAGTGATCTTTTCAACCTTTGGCAATCCTTTACTATCTGCCAATTTTTCTTGCCAGGATTTACGCTGTTTAGATTTTTTACTTATCTTTTCACCTCTGTGTTAATTAAACCTAACATTCGCTCAGCCTAAAAATCTTTCCTGATCTCCTCAAGAGTAACTTTTGCCTCAGACGCATGGTCAAAGAAATTATTTAGCTTTTCACAAACATAATCATCACAATAAGCACAATTTTTGACCTCTTTTTCCTGAGCACACTTCCTTATTTCACAAACTCTGCAGTAACTGAAAAGTCGGTCGCTTTCTAACAGGCATCCATCACAGTTAATGCCCTCTGGCTTAATCTCTTCGTTGAACTGCTTAGACCACATCTCAGCGATTTTTTTCCTTTCATTGTCGTCATCTTTTTGGGTTGCTAAGAATGCAGGACATTCACTACAAGTTATTCCGCAAAAGGCAACCATTTTATCCATAGTTCTCACCCCTCCCATTATAATCTGTTATCTCGAAGTTTCAAAATTCAAATGCCCATCCTCGAACTCTTTTTATAGTACCACGATTCCAGGGGCATGAGAATCTTTTGTCAGGATTATCTCCATTTATTTAAATATCATTCATCTACCAGTTTGGTTATTATTATAGTAGTTTAAAGCAAGAAGTCAAAATGATTATATCTGGGGTCAGGTCTTCAAGCTTGACAAACAGCGCAGGTTCTTCAAACTGCCTTGAATAGAGATAGAAGATTGCACTACATTAGTAAAAATATCAAGCTTAGAACTGGAGGGTTATCTATTCTGTAATCAAAGGCAGAAAATATTACTTAGTAGTCTAAAAAAAAATTTATACTTGAGGCAAGAACATCTGAAGCTATAGTTGTGAGAAATCACAGGGAGTTTGAAAAGGAGGGAGGTGCTTTCTGAGTGAGCTATTCACAGCGATTAGTGAGCCTTTTATTAAATCTGAACTATTATCAAAAAAGATAAGGAGTTAAGGTCTTACTTAACCCCTTATCTTTTTTTTGTATTTATGCCGTAGGGATCGTAGGCAGTTTAGCCAGTGCTTCCTCTACTTTTTCTTTTGGGTATGCATAATCCTTTAGTTTACCTGATAGGTAGGCATCATAAGCAGCCATATCCACATGTCCATGTCCGCTGTGAGCCATCAGTATGGTTTTTGACTCACCAGACTCTCTGCACTTAAGAGCCTCATCGATAGTCACCTTAATGCAATGATTTGGCTCCGGAGCACTGATAATACCCTCAGTGCGAGCAAAGGTCACCCCAGCCTTGAAGCTAGCAATCTGGTGCTCGGCTCTGGCTTCAACTAAGCCCAGGTTATACAGATGACAAATAATAGGTGACATTCCATGATAGCGAAGACCTCCAGCATGGACTGGTGGTGGAATAAAGTTGTGTCCCAGGGTAAACATCTTAATTAAAGGAGTGAGCCCAGCTTCATCGCCAAAGTCGTAGGCATACGGTCCTTTGGTCATAGTAGGACAACTTGCCGGCTCTACATTGATTATGCGCAGGTCTGGCTTTATTCCCTCAATTTTATCTTTGACAAAAGGTAAAAAGAGGCCGGCGAAGTTTGAACCACCGCCAATGCAGCCGATAATAATATCAGGATACACACCTGCTTTTTCCATCAGTTTTTTTGTCTCCAGGCCATTCACGGTTTGATGCAACATAACATGGTTAAGCACACTACCTAAAGAATAATGAGTGTCATCACGAGATACAGCATCTTCTACTGCCTCACTGATAGCCAAACCCAAACTACCAGGGCAATTGGGGTCTTTTGCTAGCATGTCTCGCCCTACCTTGGTATCTGGACTGGGACTGGGCACACATTTAGCTCCCCAGGTTTCCATCATAATACGACGATAGGGTTTTTGGTGATAACTGATGGCGACCATGTAGACCTTAATCTCAAGACCAAAGGTTGCGCAACCAAAAGATAGAGCACTTCCCCACTGCCCAGCACCAGTCTCGGTAGCTATGCGCTTTATCCCTTCTTGCTTGTTGTAATACGCTTGAGCTACAGCAGTATTAGGCTTGTGACTCCCAGGAGGACTTGTTCCCTCATATTTATAAAAAATTTTAGCTGGTGTATCTAAAGCTTTTTCCAATCTATGTGCCCGAAATAGGGTAGTAGGTCTCCATAACCGATAGATATCCCGTACTTCCTCAGGGATTTCAATCCAGCGCTCAGTGCTCACCTCTTGCTTGATCAATTCCATAGGAAATAGAGGGGTCAGATCATCAGGGGTCACTGGTTTTCCTGTACCAGGATGCAAAATGGGTGGCAGAGGCTCAGGTAAATCTGCCTGAATGTTATACCAATATTTTGGTATTTCTTCCTCATCAAGAGTAAACTTTGTTCTTTTATCCATAATCAATCCTCCTTGTATTTTTTGTGTGAATAGTATAGATTATTTGGTAGGAAAAAACTCTATGATGATCTCTGTAGTAGCTTAGTTTCCACTAAGGAACTTTGAGTAATTCCTGCAAATAGCCAATCTGGCAATGACAGAGGTCCCTTCCCTTGTTGGAGGGGAGAGAAAGAAAGGCCGATACTGGCCCAAAAGGGCCCCTGTACAGGATGCCCAACGCTCCATAGATCTTACTTTTTCAGAAAAACTTATCTATTACCGATCCTTAAAGCTTCTCTCATCTCATCTAAACTATTCTATTCTATTCTCAAAGAACTTACTCGTTAATAATATACAACTACAAAATTTTTTGTCAAGATCGATTTTGTTTTTCCTACCCCTTAATAAAACAAATTCTTTAAGGAGGAGAAAAGATTGGATGGTGGAGTGAACCCCTAAAACTGGACAAAATAGGTCAGATATGTTAGGGCTTTTATCGGGGAAAAATTCATTCAGGAGCTCCCCTATGAAATCTAATTAAAGGAGCTCTTTGTTAATATGATATTCTTACCCAGTGGTCAATAGAAGATTCTACCGATATCATAACATTGAACAACATTTTAATCTCTATCGCATAACTCTGCAACAATCTCAAATTTTGTCAAGGCCAAGTTCTACTATTTTCTTTCTTCGGGGTATCCCGTTCTTATCCCATCCCCTTAACTTGTAATATTTTTCGAGAGTTGCCTCAAGTTTGAGGACTTTTCCAGCATGGGGGCCTTCACTTGTTGCCTCAAGCATTCTTTTTGGTAGCGCATCATTCTTTTTAGTTAATCCAAATTTGACATTAACCATTCTTTCCAAAGTAAATATTCTCTCTATGGTTTTCGCCACATCGTCTAAAGACATATCCCATCCAGTTATTGCATTTAGACAATCTACCATATCTCCAAAGGTCATAGTTCCCCCTTCCATCATAAATCTACATACAACTAAGGAGTTATATAGAGCTGCCCAGTCTTGATATTTTGCCACCAAATACTCGGTTTCGTCCATCTCGAAGGAATTGGGTATTTTATCGATTCCGAGCTCGGGCAATAAAATTCCCCAATATGGCAGCGAAAGATTAGCATTTTCATGGTGAGGACCTGCGGGACCCGTTGCAAAATTTAAAGCTTGTCCAAAACGTGCCCTTGGATCATGAGCTCCTATACAAATGCCCTTTACCTCGACGGCAAAATCTCTTGTTTTGGGATCTATTTTCTCTACAGTAGGCAATATTCCATTGGCGAGAATATCACCGAAACCATCTCTAAGCGCTATCATCTTTATTAATTCTATGGTAGCATCTGCGTTACCCCAAGTTAAATCCAGTCCATTAATATCTTTTTTGTCGAGAAAACCTTTCTCAAAGCATTCCATCAAAAAACCTATGATTCCCCCCACTTCCATAGTATCAATACCATATCTATTGCATAGATCACCTGCTTTTGCTACAGCCGCTAAATCATCTATCAACAAATTTTCTCCAAGATACGCAAGCGTTTCATACTCCGGGCCGGGACCCTCCATCTTATATTTTTCTGGAGAATCAATCTTTACATATCTATGACAACCTATGGGACAATTCGGACAGGGCAGTCTTTTCTTAAAGATAGTCTCGGTATAAGTTGGAGCACCTAATTTCTCACTCCCTTCACCCCAGGCACCTCCACTCCAATTTTTAATTGGTACTTCCCCTACCGCCTCTGCAAGACTCATATATAGAGGGGTTCCATGCTCTCTAAAACCACTTGTTAACTTTACTGCTTTTTTGGTTATTTTTTTTTGTAGCTCTTTCACTGCATCTTTATCTGCCACTTCAATTTCTTTATCTCCCTTAACGCAGATTGCCTTAACATTTTTAGACCCTAATACAGCACCCATTCCTGTACGACCAAAAAAACTGTGTTTATCTACGACGATTGAGGCAAATTTTACCAAATTCTCTCCGGCTTGTCCGATGGCAGCAACACTAAAATCTTTCTTACCGTAATCCTTTTTAATAATAGAGGTTGTTTCGTAAGCATCTTTACCCCACAGCTTACCTGCATCATTGAAACTAACCTTCTCATTTTCGATCTCTAAATATACAGGTTTATCCGCTTTTCCTTCAACAATTAAAGCATCGTACCCTGCTTTTTTAAGCCCTAGTCCAAAACCAGCTCCTGCCGCGGAAGTTGAGAAAAAAGAATTCATTGGTGACTTTGCAATAACCAGAAGTTTTGCGCTTCCGGGAAGTTTTGTGGCTTGAAAAGGACCTGTGGAAATTATAATTTTATTATCTGGTCCTAATGGAGATGCTTTCTTGCTTACTTCATTGTATAATACATGGGCACCATATCCAGCCCCTCCAATTAAACTCTTCCAAGCTAACTCATTTATGGGTTCTTTCGTGGCTTTCCTCTTGGAAACATTTATTCTTAAAACTTTGCCTGCGTATCCATTCATATTTATCCTCCTCGTAAATATGCAAGTAATGTCAAAACTTAACTACAGAGAACGTAAATAACTGTAATATGTGATAAGTAATGAGTGATGAAGTTTTTACCATTTACACATTACACATCACATCTTCTCTCCCCTCTGTGCACTCTGTGGTTCCATGTTTTCCTTCATGTTATTTTTGACATTACCAATATGCAATAATTGTCCAGAGTGAGCACTATAGGTAATAATAGCTTATTTTGTCACCTCGTACTGTAACTACATACTCATAGCTGCTATTGCTCTACTTGTTTCACCGCCCCGATAGGGAGTAGATACCGCGCTTCTGCATAAGCGCAATCTGCCGCCGAGTGACTTGTTTTTCATACTCAGCGTGTTTCATTGGTGCACGCTGTAGATACAGGTTCTTAGGGTAAATTGGTTTCTCGTAGATAAGCGAGATGAGTTCTGTGCGAAGGTCTTTCATCCAGTTAAGCAACGGCGAACGCGACCGAAACTCTCGCAGTGATTCGATATCAATGACACCCCCCCTTCCAATTTTATTCAGAATGCCATACGGCATAATAGAGGACAATTGAGCCGATTCCTTTTTCTTTGCACACTATGACGAAAAGTGTAGCCTGAACAGGTTAGCGTCTATTCACTGTAAACTTTAGTTGTTACTCATTTGCGAGCTATCACTGCAATGCAAAATGATAATGTCATAGTAAGGCAAAGTGAAAATGCCACCCCTTCACAAAATCAGCGAACAGAAAATTAATTAGAATTTTTCCTGAAATTGGAGAACCTACCGATTTAAAGTAGCAATACCATATTCTTTAAGGATAGTTCTGTAGACTTAGGCAGAAGCCTTATTTAAACGGTCCATCTGATCGGTGCTAAGTTTGATCTTTAGCGCACCTAAATTCTCTCGTATTTGATCAACAGTGTTAGCTGCGACCAACGGAACAACACATGGTATGCTGTGTATCATCCATGCTAACACAATCTGATTAGCAGTAGCTCTCTTCTCCCCAGCAACACCTTTTAGCACGGCAAGACGTGCGTTACTATCAGGTCCTACATACTGCTCAGGAATAGGTCGGTCCGGACGGGTATAGGCACCCCTTAGTAAAGGAGAATAGGCCAGCAATCTCATACTCTGAGTCTTGCAATAATCCAGTAAATTCTTGTTGACTGCTACCTGGGGGCCAAAACTTACACCAGGCTTAGGGCGCAAATAGGAATAGCGTTGCTGTATGCAGCAATATTCATTCCAATCATGCGTTTGACTCATCCAACGTGCCTTCTCCAACCGCCAGGATGAAAAATTGCTCGCTCCAATGAAACGTACCTTACCAGCTTTTACCAATTTGTCGAACGCTTCCATTGTTTCCTCTATGGGAGTATTGCGATCATCCTGATGAGCATAGTAAAGGTCAATTGTGTCCACACCCAATCTTTCAAGACTCTTCTCGCATTCTTCCTCTATCTGGTGTGCTCGTAATCCCTCTTCTACGCCAGGCATTCCAAACCCTACTTTACTAGCCAAGAACAGTTGGAAGCGATTTTTACGCTCATGCATCCACCGGCCTAAAAGAGACTCACTTTCGCCCCCCACATACCCTGGCCACCAACGGGCATACACATTAGCCGTGTCTAAAAATGAACCTCCGGTTTCCAAATACAGATCGAGCAACTTATATGAGGTTACCGGATCAGTATGGGTGCCAAAATACATAGTACCCAGGCAGAACACACTTACTTCAATGCCTGTATTTCCGAGTGGTACAGTTTTCATAGTATCCTCCGGGCAATTATTGTAGTTGTCGAGTCTACTCGGTGAATTAAGGTCAAGCAAGCTTGACCACTACACTACAATTTTCTTAATCTTAGGCTGAAAGTCTTTATCTCGTAGGGATCTATGCTGAAAAAGAGTTTACTATTCTTAAAGGAATTAGTAGAGTTTTTTACAGTCCCCTCAATTAAATTTACCTCTGCAACCTCTTTTACAGCAAAGCCAAACTCAATATCTACTTCGGCTTTTTCTCCTTTGCTCTCGTAAACCCTGAGAATAAGATCATCAGAATCCTCTGCCTTTTTCAGGCAGGTTAATACAACATTAGAAGGGGCTAAGCTTATAAAAGATTTGCTTTGAGGCAGATTGCCTTTTCCTTTTGATTTTATAATTAAACTCATAAGCGGATGATTTAGTTCATAGCCTTTTCTTACTGTCTCGGCTTTTTTCCAATCACCATTGTGAGGATAAATAGAATAGATAAATGTATGTTCTCCTGCATCAGACACAGGATCAGGTTCATAGCTTGTTCTCATCAATGTGATGCGCATAGTGTTTCCCTTTACATCAAATCCATACTTGGTATTACTCAATAAACTCACTCCATACTCATCATCAGATATATCTATCCACTGAAGAGCGGGCACTTCTCTTCCATCGGCTACTCTTTCAATGTGTCCAAAGGGTATCTCGAATGTAGCTTTAGTTTTATTTAGCACCGGGGTAAAGCTTGCCTTAAGCATTGGAGCATCTGTAGTGTCATCAGCTTTTTCTTGCCAATCTATCCTGGTTATAAAATCAACTCTGGGAACACCTTCATACATAGATATATCCTGGGTAATAGTGGAATTGTTGAATGTATGTGTTATCCTGATTTTTTCTACCACAGGACCAGAGGTTATTAATTTTATCTCTGGCTCTTTTATAAGATTCCTTATAGAACTAATAGGCCCTATAGCCCAGGCAGACATAGGATGAGGAAGCTCATATAACACTTGAAGGAGATTATTCATAACAGGAGTGGCAAATTCGACTCTCTCGGGGCTGTCAATAACCTCATCCATCTGCCTTTTCATTATAACCTTATCGTTTTTCTTATCATAAAGATAAGCTATGGTCCCTGATTTATCATCGATCTTCAAGGTATAAAATTCATTTTCCAGAACAAGAGATTCTCTTGAAACAACAGAGCTATCTTTTATTTCATCCTGGGTAAGATAAAAGACTTTATATCCCAGGGAAGGGATATCTTTAGCTACAAATAAAAGTTTATCCTCTAATATTTGGACAGGATATACATTTCCTTCCTCATCTTTTAATAGGCAAGGTGCAGGTATATTCTCTGGTAATGACAAACTTACAATGTCATCTCTCTCCCAGGCAAGAGGGTTAAACACAAGAATGGGTAAGCCTTCCTGTTTTACATTAATGTTTTTTGCAATGGCAGAAAGGCTATCAGAGATGGCTTTATTGGCCCCTTTTTCTGCCTCTTTTGCCAGTTCATCCGAATACTCATAGGAAGTGTGGATGGCACTTCCAGGAAGAATATCATGGAACTGGTTAAAAAGTGTCTTTTCCCATGAGTCTTTAAGATCAGGATAACTCCCGCCAAGAACTTTTGCTATTGAGCCAACTATTTCTGCATTGAGGAGAAACCTTTCACACTTTCTATTATGCTCTTTTATATCGCTATGAGTAGTATAACAACCATCCCAAACAAAGTTAAGCTCATCCTTAACTACAGGAAGATTTAGTTTTTCCTTAGATATAGTCTCAAAAAATCTTTTGGTAGTGCTAAATTCAAGATGTGGAAAAACAGCTTTTTGGTTAAGTCTGTTGGTAATTTCTATATCTTTTCTGGTAGGCCCTCCTCCATGATCTCCCACGCCATATACAAACATAGCTGTTTTTGTCCCAAATTTCTTTTTAAAATCCCTGCTCAATTGAGCCAGTTCTTTAGGATTTATAAATGCATTATATACGCTATTAAAGGCAAGAACTCTTGAACCATCAGGTCCTTCCCACCAGAACATAGGAAACCCCTTACCGCATCTCATAAAATAATAATAATCTACCCCACTTTTTTTAAGTATTGTAGGCATGCTCCAGGGATGACCAAATGTATCAGGTTCCCATAAAACTTTAGGTTCAACCCCAAGTTTTTCCTTAGCGTATCTCTTCCCATAAAGAATTTGGTGAGCTATTGCCTCCCCATTTGCCATATTTAAATCCCCTTCTACCCAGGTAGAGGCAGTAACATCCCATCTTCCCTCGTTTATCTTATTTCTTATCTTTTCAAAAATATGGGGAAACTTTTCCTCCATTATCTTGTAAGTTGCTGTCTGGCTTTGAGAGAAACAAAACTCGGGAAATTCATCCATTAAATGAGTTACCGTATCAAAATCCCTTCGGCAAACATCCACTGTCTCCTCCCATGGCCAGAGCCAGTTCATATCTATATGAGCATGTCCAATAAGGTGAACTGTATGCTCTTTTGCGAAAGGCTCAAGGGGGGATAAATCCTTTTCTATTTTATTTATAAAAGTCAATAGTCTGTTCGGCTCCAAAGTTAAAATAATCTCTGGAGTTATATTAGCAACAGCTTCCTCACAAAGCTCTTTACCTTTGGGTAGCTCTTGAGCAAACTTAAGCTCTTCTACAAAAGAGGCTAATTCAAAAATAATGTCATCTACTTTACTGTAATGCAACTCTGTAATAATAGGAATATGCAGCAAACTCCCTCCAGGGAGAGTATGGATCACAATAATATGCTCTTTCCCGGGAGATGCACTTTTCGATACCAGGACTCCTGGCTTTCTAAAATCTGCCCAATGTTCAGCAAAAAGCACCTTTTTCCCATCTACAAATACCTCTGTGGGAACAAGTATGATAGATGAGAATAACTCCACCTTTGAGCCTTCTACAGAGATTCCTTCAATGCTTTCGGGAATGATTACCTTTTTTCTGAACCAGGCCTCTTTTTTCACGTCCCAGGTATGAGGTAAGGTTACCGTTTCCCAGGATGTATCATGGTAATTTAATTTCTCTGCATCCTCTAACTTCCCCAACCTGAATTTCCACTCTTTTTGTCTTCTGCAATTTAAAAGTACCTGCAGTCTTTTTTCCAAAGCATCAATAATTTGATCCAGCTCTTGAGACATTTTACGCTCCTTGATTGAATAAATTCATATCTATTACAATAGTTGTCATAGTGGCGTATGTCCCCCATCCCCGAGGGATATGGGGGACACCCGAAGGGCAGTTGCGAACGAAGTGAGCAACCGTTTGTCCCTATTTTAGTTTTTCTAAAATTCTTGCTTTCTCTGGCAATTGTAGTTGCCCAATTCATTGGGCGAATTTAATGCGCCGATAAATCGGCGAGCTACAAGAGATTACAGAGCCTGTTCTAATCCTATCCGAGATTGCTTTGTCGCTATCGCTCCTTGCAATGGCGAGCAAGGAGCCTCGCATTTTTTAGGAAAACCTACCTGTTACAAAGAGATTTCAATTCATTTTATCATTTCTTTTCTAAAAGTTTGATAAATGCAAGCTATTTGTTCTATGTCAGCGAGGGGACTTCATTGGATGCTTCCTGTACACTATACCCTGGGCCCGGGCTATAAGCTGATGAGAAGAATTTTCTACTTTTATCTGGTAAAGTCCAATTCTGGAGGTGAGATATTCCTCTTTCGCCTCAGCTATAAGAATATCTTCCACGGAGGGTGGTCTCACATAATTTATATTCATTTGAAGAGCAAGAGAGGTCACCCCTCCTGAATTAGATGCCACAGCAAAAGCCTGATCTGCCAGAGAAAAGATTAGCCCACCATGGATATAGCCTGAAAAGTTTAGAAAATTC
>JAUWZM010000064.1 GCA_030615365.1 Candidatus Aerophobota bacterium
TAAATTTCCTCTAAGGTAAAGGAATTATTCACAAAAGTGATTCTTTGAAATTATTAACCTGTAGATAAAATCTTCTTCCTTGAAAATTTGGTAATTTGTCCTTAAAAGGGCAAAGTTATTCCATAGTACCTCCATGAAGAATTTTTGTTGTTCTTGATCTTTGAAAAGTGAAAATCTTTTTCTATGGTAAGAGTTTAATTAAGCTCTTACCAGAGCATCCTTCACATCTACCCTGGTGATTTGATTTTCTCCTTCTCTTGTTCTGAGGAACAAGGAGTTCTAAGATTCCTACTCTGGTTTTCAGTTTCCTTGAGTTGTACCCGTTGCGATAACCACACCTTTTTTTCTGTCCTCTGATAGGGTTCCGCCTGAAGGTGATAAGCCATTTTTCCCCCCTAATGAGTCTTTGGCAGAAATTCTCTATTATTTCTCTTAAAAAATCCCTGTCATCTAAAAAAGCACCTTGCACTTTACTCAATATTCTGCTATTATTTTCTTTGGCCATTGTTTCCTCCTTTTTAATAAGGCCTGTGGACCTTTTTCCCTTATCCTGGAGGAATAATAGCCTTTTTGTCAAGGTCAAATGAATTTACAGAAATTTTTGGACATAATCGACAAGGCTTTAAATTATACCTACAATAAAGATATAAAGATGCATAGAGCTCACTAAGGTTCTCCACCTGGATTATGATTGAATTTGCAAATTACGTAACCATTTAATGATTTATTTTATAAAAATTTTGCCCTCTTTTTAAGAAGAGGGTAAATACTCAGTAAACCCCATTAGATTTCCATTTATAGGTGAAATCTTCCGGTTGCCCTTCGAAAAAAATTTGGAGGTGCTGATAACACCATTTCTCTGGGGAGGTTTTCCACCTCTCTCCTATATTCGTAGAGTCTATACTTTTGGATATTCTGGTAGGGACACAAACTTCTAAATGAGGATAATATATAGCTATGGGTAAAAAACCCCTATTATTTTATGGATGGATTGTTCTTGCAGTATCCTTCACTGCTATGGTCCTTGCCAATCTGTCCCGTAGTTCATTTTCAGTTTTCTATGTAGCAATTTTGAAAGAATTTGGATGGAGCAGGGCCAGTACTGCAGCAATTTTTTCTGTGAGTGTCATTACCTTTGGAATAGCTGCTCCCCTTGTTGGGGGTCTGGTGGATCGATTTGGCCCCAGAAAGATTATTTTACCTGGAGTAGTACTTCTATCCTTGGCGATTGCATTTTGCAGCACTGCAAATACCATCTATCATTTTTACCTTCTGTTTGGGATTGCAGTTGCTGTGGGTAGCAGTCTGATAGGATACCCAGCTAACGCTGCTGTTCTGCCCCATTGGTTCATCAGGAGAAGGGGAATGGCCTTTGGAATATTCAATTCAGGATTAGGAATCTCTTTTCTGCTTGTCCCCCTGGTACAATCTTTAATTATTAGATTTGGTTGGCGCAACTCCTTCCTCTTGATGGGAGTAATGGTAGGAGCGATTTTGCTTCCCCTGGTGGCTATTTTCTCTCGGCATAAACCCCAAGATATAGGGCTTGCCCCAGATGGGATTGATCCTTCTAAACTTGAGAGAGAAAAATCAACTTCCCACCAAGAGACCAAATCAAAAAAGGTGAATAAAAAATGGGCGAATGTGAACTGGGATATAAGGAAAGCTATGAGAACTTATCAGTTTTGGCTCATGTTTCTTATAAATTTTTGTGTTTTTGGATTCGTACAAAACCTGGTGGCGGTTCATCAAATTGCTCTTATGATAGATGTGGGATTCAGCAGCTCCTTTGCTGCTTCAATAGTTGCCCTGTTGGGGGTAATGATGGCTGGGGGAAGTTTGAGTAGCTTTATTTCTGATACAATTGGAAGAGAAAAAGCATTTACTCTGGCCTGTTTTGCCTGCACCATAGGCCTTTTTATACTTTTACTCCTTCAGGAAAATGCCAGATGGTGGATGCCTTATCTATATGCAATTTTTCTTGGTTTAGGACTGGGAATGTTTGGACCTGTTTTGGGGGCAACGGTAGCTGATATATTTATCGGCAGAAATTTTGGCTCCATCAATGGGTTTATGCCCTTAGGTTTTGGGATGGGGGGAATTTTGGGTCCCTGGTTTGGGGGGATGGTGTTTGATGCTACCAAAAGCTATTCCATAGCTTTAATCATTGCCATTTTGGCAACATGGCTTGCTTGTGCCTTTATGTGGCTTGCTGCTCCTAGAAAAATCAGGGAACCGGGATAAAAATCCCAATCTTTTCCAACTCACACAATTTACATGCCACAAAATATACTTGCAAGAAGATTTGACTCACATATTTTATTTAGAACATTATACCGGAACAGAAAAGAAAAAGTTCGATAAATAGCGGGTTTAATTTGTTAGGTTACTCAAAAACACTCGAATTTCTCTAATTAATTGCGGAAGTAGGGTTAGCTTTGAGGCTTGATTTTTCCGAAGTCTCTCTTGTATAATTTAACCAATGCCTCTTCAGTTACGTTTTACATGATTTGATGCCAATTTTTTGCAAATTATTCTGGGTTTGGTATAATATTAAATGCCAAAGGATAAAAGGGAATGAACATTAAAAAACGTCCAAATCATACTATATACATTCAAGTGCTTCGTCAGATGTCTCTTGAGACAAGGTTGCGTAAAGCATTTGAGTTGTCTGAATTTGTCAATCAACTTTTTATCCAGGGATTACATAAGAGGTTCCCGGATCTTTCAGATGAAAAATTCAAAAAAATACTTTTGGAGTGTCTAGATAAATGTCACAACAGGAATTATTAAAAAAGGTTGTTCAAGCGCTCGATCAAGCTGGAATCCAATATATGATAACAGGTTCTCTCGTTTCAAGCTTGCAAGGTGAACCCAGGTCTACTCATGCTATAGATATGGTCATTGCTACTGAAAGATCAAGAGCTCATGAATTAGTGGAAGCTTTTCCACCACCTGATTTTTATTTGGACGAAGACAGCATTCTTGATGCGATTACCAAGCAAAGTATGTTCAATCTCATTGATTTAAAAGGGGGAGATAAGGTTGACTTTTGGATATTAACCAGTGAACCTTTTGACCAGTCACGTTTTTCACGTAAGATGAGTGAAGAGTTTATGGGGTTAGAAATGCAAGTTTCAAGTCCAGAGGATACAATCTTAGCCAAATTGAGATGGGCAAAACTTTCCGGTGGAAGTGAAAAACAATTTACAGATGCCCTACGAGTTTATGAAGTGCAGTATGGGAAATTAGACAGAGACTATCTGGAACATTGGGCAAAGAAATTAGATGTTGAATCATTATGGAAACATTTAACAGATGAAGCGGAAATAGTATATCCGAAGTAAACCTCTGATATACAACCATATTGGAGGTATATCCGCACTTATGAAGTGAAAAATGAGGACCTGATTCCAGATATATATATGAAAAATGGGAATAATAATAGAAAGAGTAGTAAATACTTTAAAAAAGAACTCTCGATATAAGGACAGGTTAGCACATATTGAGATTCTGCCTCCTAAGGAAGCTATTTATGGAAAGCTAAAAAAAGACCTCCCCCCTAGCATTAAAAATTATCTTTTAAAAAAGAGATTTACACTTTATAAACACCAATGCGATGCCATCAATAGCCTGAGAGCAGGAAAAAACGCTATTATAACAACACCCACAGCATCGGGGAAAACACTTGCGTTTAACGTTCCAATCTTTGACAGATTAGACCAGGATAAAGCCGCTACCGCCCTTTATCTTTATCCCACCAAAGCACTTTCCAACGATCAACTGAAAGTACTAAGAGAGTTTGAAATTCTAAGTGGAATAAGCGTAAAGCCAAATGTATATGATGGTGACACGCCTCCTCATAAAAGACCAAAAATTAGAGAGACTTCAAGGATAATAGTAAGCAATCCCTATGAACTCCATCAAGTGCTACCCTGGCATTATAAATGGCAAAAATTCCTCAGTAACTTGAAATTTGTTGTGATAGATGAGGCGCATCAATATAGAGGTGTTTTTGGTTCAAATGTAGCATTCTTGATTAGAAGACTGCAAAGGATCTGTAGTTTCTATGATTCCTCTCCCCAATTTATCTTATCAACGGCTACGCTTGCTAATCCAATTGAATTTGGTGAAAAATTAGCCGGGATTAGCTTCGATTTAATTGCCAATGATGGCTCACCTAAAGGAAAAAAGTACTTCATCTTTTATAATCCTTATTTTGATGGCAAGGAAATGCTGTCTACTCATCAAGAGACAACGGATTTATTCTTGCTCTTCATAACCAACGATCTCCAAACCCTGTGTTTTACTGTTTCCAGAAAAATGGCAGAGTTGATTGTATCCTGGTCAAGGGAAGAGCTCAAAGAGCTGGAACCATATCTAATGGGGAAAATTACCGCCTACAGAGCAGGCTATCTTCCGGAGGAGAGAAGAGAAATAGAAAACGATCTCAAAAATGGAATTCTGAAAGGTTTAATCTCCACCAATGCTTTAGAGTTGGGCATAGATGTTGGCTCATTAGATAGTGTAGTAATTTCAGGATACCCGGGGACTATTATATCAACCTGGCAACAAGCTGGAAGAGCTGGGAGAGGGATTGATGAGTCCATGGTGACTTTGGTTGCTTTTCAAAATCCTTTAGATCAATATTTTATGAAGCACCCAGAAGTTTTCTTTGATAAATCTCACGAGCATGCAATAATTGATCTATCAAATTCTTATATAACCTCCGGGCATTTGATGTGTGCTGCATCAGAAATGCCCATCAAACCGGAAGAAGATGAGCTATATTTTGGTGAGGGTATTGAAAATATTTTGAAAGTCTTAGAAAATCAGGGTTTAGTTCAGAATACACCAAATGGCTGGGTTTACTCAGGGAAAGGAAGAGCTACAGAAGCGGTTAGCTTAGAAAATATTTCCTCTGATATGTTTAAAGTCATCTGCAATGGAAAATTGCTTGAGACAATGGATAGAGTGCAAGCATACAGGGAAGCACACCGGGGAGCAGTTTTGCTTCATCAGGGACAAACATATACTGTGGAAGATTTTGATGAGAAAAATTATGCTATCCAGGTCAAAAAAAAAGATGTAGATTACTACACAAAAGCTATGAAAATTGCAGATACCAAAATTTTAGAAGAGATTGAAAAGAAAAAAATTGGTGAGTTTTCTGTTTCCTTTGGTAATATAGAGGTAAACGAGCAGTACATTGGATATAAAGTAATGAAATATGATCAGGCAATAGGAACGGAAAAACTTAACCTGTCGCCACTGAACTTCAAAACGACAGGATTATGGTTTACGATTTCAGAGAACACAAAAGAAAAAATATGGGAAAAAAGAAAGGAAGATAAGAATATTAAAGAAAGATTGAAAAAAGAAAAGGAAAGGAATCTAAAAAGAGAGGTATTTTATGGAGGGCTTCACGGCATTGAACACGCTATGATTGGAATAATGCCCTTTCATGTCATGTGTGACCGATGGGATATAGGAGGCTTATCTACGCCAAACCATCCCGATACAATAAAACCAACAGTCTTTATTTATGACAGTTTCGAAGGCGGCATTGGATTAGCTGAAAAGGCTTTTGAATTAATTGCTGAAATAATAAAAATGAGTTTGGAGCTTGTGAGAGACTGCAGGTGTGAGGATGGTTGTCCTGCATGTATATATTCTCCTAAGTGTGGTAACAACAATAAACCATTGGATAAGGGAGGAACTACACTAATACTGGAGGGGTTGACTGCTTTAATGAGCGGGGGTATAAGGTGTAATCGGGGTGAGGTGCAGCAAATAAGAGGAGTATTACCTATAGGATAAAAGATTATGACCGGGGCAATAGCTATGCAGATCAAATACCCTGAAATCGGAATTTGCGGACTCTCCTGCAGACTGTGTCCTAGATATCATACTGAGACCAAAAACCGGTGTGGGGGGTGTAAAAGCGAATCCAGAGTAGCCGCTGGTTGTCCTTTTATTACCTGTGCAATAAAGAAAAGAGGGATTGAATTTTGCTGGGAGTGTAAAAAAAATAAAAATTGTGAAAAATGGAGGAAACACAGAGAAGCTGGTGAAAAAATGGATTCCTTCAAATGCTATCAAGAACTTGAAGATAATATTGCCTTTATTCAAAGGAGCGGGTTGAAAGAATTTGAAAAGATGCAGAAGGCAAGAGAGAAATTGCTGAAAAAAATGCTGCAAGAGTTCAATGAAGGGCGTTCAAAAAACTATTGTTGTATTGCGGCAACGGTTTTAGAGATTAAAGAGTTGGAAGAGGTATTGATTGAGGCAAGGAAGGATGCCAGGGGGATGGGAATCAAAGAAAAGTCCAGGGTTCTTCATTTTATATTGGACGAAATCGCCAGGCAGAAGAGTTATTGTTTAAAATTGAGAAAATGAGAAAGATATTTTGGGGTGGAGTTTGGAGCCTGCGGTTACTTCGCAACTCTGCCCGTTGGGTCACATAACGGCGAATGGAAGGCTTGGCTCATCTTTCGTCCAAACCAGCCTGTCGGCTGGCTTCATGAGCAGGTAGGCAATCTTAAGCACCATGCTAAAGCCGTTGAAATACTGAAAGAAATGGGACGAGAGGGAATAGAGGAGTGGCTATCAAGGAATGAATATAGCTAACACCTCGAAACTTCACCTAACTACTGGTTGGCAGCTTCGCCAACCGTCGTCCGTTGTGCGAAGTTATGTCGCCTAAAATAAAGAAAATCAAGGAGTAAAAATGCCTTCATCAATTAAGAGATATAAATTGATATCTTGCGAAATACTGTATAGAGAAGTATGTTACTGTGTATCGCAATCTAGGAATGTTATAGACATTAAATTCATGCCCAAAGGTCTTCACGATATCGGTACGGGGAAAATGGCTCAAAAATTGCAAGATGAAATTGATAAAGTAGAAGTAGAAAAGTATAATGCTATATTACTTATATACGGTTTATGTAATAATGGTACAAGAGGTTTAAGGTCAAAATTACCATTAGTAATTTCAAGGGCGCACGATTGCATCACATTGTTGTTTGGATCTAAAGAAAAATATTTAGACTATTTTAACAATAATCCAGGTACATATTTTAAATCAACAGGATGGGTAGAGAGGGATTCAAAAGTTAATGAAAATGATGATAATGTGATGACACAATTAGGAATGACCAGGACTTATCAAAAATATGTAGAAAAGTATGGCGAAGAAAATGCAAAATATATTATGGAAACAATGGGTAATTGGCTCAAGAATTATACAAAATACGCTTATATTGATAATAAAATAGGAAATTTTGATCATTATAAAAGATTAGTCAGGGAAGAGGCAAAAAAACAAGGGTGGGAGTATGAAGAAATAAATGGAAGTATAGGATTGATTATGGATTTGGTCAATGGTAACTGGGATTCTGAAAAATTTGTAGTTGCTGAGCCTGGTGGAAGATTTATTCCATCAAATGATAATAATATTATTACTTTAGAGTAATGCGAGATAACTTTGCACAGCGGAGGCTTGCCGGACTTCGACGCCTCGCACCTTCACCCCTTAATAGTAGATTTGTATTAGCTGATCCTCTATAATCTGAGGGGAAAAGAAGAGAAAAGATTCTTCGACCCTGATACTGGGGTTACTCCTCCTCTTCTCCTGCCCCTATCATGAGTTCTTTTTCCTTTCTGTCTACTTCTCTTTGCAGCTCCTCCAATATCCCCTTATTCTCATCACGGAAAAGATGTTTAAATCTTCCCTGAGCTACCAAGAAATCTTTTAAGGGCTTTTTCTTCTTTCTTGGTTTATAAGTGATTCTGTACTTGCCATTCTCAATTTCATATAAGGGCCAGAATCCTGTAAGAACAGCTAATTTGGCTATCTCAATGGTTTGATCAGCAGGATATCTCCATCCTCTGGGACAGGGAGAGAGAATATTAATGAAAGAGGGGCCATTTGCATTTAAAGCCTTCTGGACTTTTTTCATTAGATCATTATAATGACCAGGAGAAGCCTGAGCAACATAGGGAATATTGTGAGCAGCAATAATTTTAGTTAAGTCTTTTCTGAACTCAGTTTTACCTTCGGGAATAGCTTTACCTGGCGGGGAGGTAGTAGTAAAAGCTCCTCGAGGGCTGGCACTGGAGCGTTGTATTCCCGTGTTCATATAAGCTTCGTTATCATAACAGATATAAAGAAACCTGTGCCCTCTTTCTAATGCCCCTGAGATAGCTTGAAGTCCAATATCATAGGTCCCCCCATCTCCCCCAAAGGCAATAAACCTTATTTCTCTGTCTATCTTTCCTTGTTTTTTTAAGGAACGATAGGCACTCTCCACTCCACAAATAGTAGATGCTGCATTTTCAAAAGCGTTATGTATAAAAGGTACCTTCCAGGCAGTGTAAGGATAAATGGTAGTTGCTACTTCTAAACATCCCGTAGGACAACAAACTACCACTGGGGTATCTGATGTCAAAAGAACCTGCCTTACAATAATAGGCGCCCCACACCCAGGACAAAGTCGGTGACCACTTGAAAGAAGATCTTCTTTTTTAGATAAATCTTTAAGAGATGGCATTTTTCTCTCCTGCTTATTCTCTTACTCCTAAATAATTGACTAAATTCTTAACCTTCCCTGTTTCTTTCACCTGGACAAGATCCTTATAAACTTTCTTAATCTGCTCTATTTCAATATTTCTTCCTCCCAATCCATAAATATAGTTAACTACAGGAATTTTCCTTTCTTCATCAAACAGAGCTGACCTTATCTCTAAAAAAATTGGTCCTCCTACAGCTCCAAAGGAAGCAGAACGATCCATAACTGCCACTGCCCCAGCATTTTTTAAGCTCTCCTTGATTTTTTCTTGAGGGAAAGGTCTAAAGGTTCTTATCTTTAAAAGTTTTGCATTTATTCCTTCTTCTTTTAACTCCTCTATCGTTCCCTTCACTGTTCCTGCAGTAGATCCGACTGCTACTATCACTAAATCTGCATCCGGGGAACCAAACTCCTCTACTAAGTCATAACTTCTTCCAGAGAGCTGAGCGTATTCCTGTCCTACTCTCTTAATTACCTCCAGGGCATTTTCCATAGCCTCTACTTGCTGACGCTTGTGTTCAAAATAATAATCATAAAGATCGAGAGGACCGTAGGTTACAGGATTATCTATATTTAAGAGGGAATGTTTTTGGTTAAACTCCCCTATGAATTCTCTCACCTTTTCATCTTCGAGAATCTCTACTCTTTCTGTTCCATGAGAGATAATAAACCCATCAAAGGTAACCATCACCGGCAGAAGGACACTGCCCTCCTCTGCAATGCGCACAGCTTGAAAAAGATTATCATAAATTTCCTGACAGTTCTCACTGTAAAGTTGAATCCATCCCGAATCTCTTGCTCCCATAGAATCTGAGTGATCACAGTGAATATTAATGGGACCGCTTAGGGCCCTATTTACCAAAACCATTATTATGGGCAATCTCAGAGAAGCTGCTATATAAACAATTTCCCACATTAAAGCTAAACCATTAGCTGAGGTAGCCGTCATTGCTCTTGCCCCAGCCGCTGCAGCTCCTACACAAGCACTCATAGCTGAGTGCTCACTTTCCACTCTTATCATTTCTGTTTTTACAAGACCATCAGCTACAAATTGAGAAAACTTTTGCACTGTCTCTGTTTGAGGAGTAATAGGATAAGCTGCTAAGACATCCGGATTAATTTGTCGCATAGCCTCGGCAGCAACCTCATCACCTGTCATAGCTACAATTTTTTCCATTTTATTTTTCTCCTCCTTTTTCAGTCCTATACTTAGCCTCTCCTATCATCTTAATTGCCTCAAATGGACATTCAGTAGCACATATTCCACATCCCTTGCAATAATCGTATCTAAAACCTTTCATTTTTTCATCCACCACTATAATAGAACTATCAGGACAATATATCCAACATATAAGGCAATGTTTACATTTTTTCTCATCCAGAAGTGGACGAAAGGTTCTCCAGCTACCTGTTAGGTATTCCTTAGCATTTCCCGGCTCTAAAATAAGGCCTCCTAAGGGAATATCTTTCCAACCTTTTTCCTTCATTCTGATTTTACCTCCTCATAAGCCTTCTTGATAGCTGAGATGTTACTTTCCACTACCTTAGAGCTAAATTTCTTTTCAAATTTCTCTCTGGCACTGAAAAACAAAGTTTCTAGTTTTATAAGAGGATTTACTTTAACCAAAGCTCCCAGCATCGCCATGTTGGGAAGATTTCTTCCCAAAGCTTCCAGTGAAATGGAAGTAGCATCTATAGTAAAAACTTTTCCTCGATTAAACTTTAATCTTTTTCTAATCTCTCCGGGAGAAGATTCGGTGTTTACTAAAAGAATTCCCTTATCTCCCAAACCCTCGGTAGCATTAGCCACTTCCAATAAAGTAGAATCAAGCACCACTACAGCTTCAGGATTGACGACAGAGGAGTGAATTAAAATTGGACTCTCGCTAATTCTGGTGAAAGCTTTTATAGGAGCTCCCTCTCTTTCTGGACCATATTCAGGAAAACCCTGAATGTATTTTCCTTCCTTTAAAGCAGCTCCAGCCAAGAGTAAAGCCGCTGTCTTAGCTCCCTGGCCAGCTCTTCCGTGCCAGCGGATCTCTGCAATTTCTTTCATTAAGAAACCTCCCTTTTTCACACCAATTTTTCGTATTTAGTCACCAGGATAATCTGTAATCTGGTAGCCCATGGTCCCAAATTCTAAATAAGGAAATGGCTACAAAGCGTTGTAATTTTAATACCTCAAGATTATCCGATAATTCTTTTTCCCTGGCGATTTAAAATTCACATCGTCTTGGTGATTCAGTAGCCGGAGTGTTACTATATTCATACCATTTTATTTAAGATTATTGGATTGTCAAATCCCCATCTCCTGTCTGAAAAATGTAGTGAGGAGTAAAGCCGCCAGGCCCGGAGTCTGCAAGAACCAGAGATACCAAAACGCAACCTAAGGATTGTACTGCAATTTTAACTTTTAATTTATTTTTAATTCAAGAAGATTCCCATTGCATATCGATCATGCCTTTATTCTCCAATCCACACATACTATCATAGAATCGAGCGGTTGACAAATTATGGCATAGAGATAAAATAAAAATAACTATTTAGCCACGGATTCACACAGATAAATACAAATAGGTTCAAACACAAGAAATCACAGACATTATTCTTAAAGGTTCAATAACACCTCAGCCACTAAGTCACCAGGGCACAAAGAAGTAATATTAATTTATAATTTCGTTAATCTGCTAATGCGTGGAAGTGTAGATGCGTTTTATTTATCAACTCATTCATGCATTCACGCATTTATCCTTGGTGTCTTCGTGTTTTGGTGGCGAAATTGTAACTAAAAAGAAATATCAGCGTCCATCTGTGGCTAAATAATTACGACAAATTTAACAAGGTGGCTAAATTAGCAGAAAAAAACTAATCAAAGGAATTTTGAGGTAAAATTATGAAGATAACTTGCAATAAGGAAGATATTTTAGAAGCATTAAGACCAGTTCAGAACGCTCTAACCAGCACTACCCTTCCCATTCTTTCCCATATCTTAATGTCAGCTAAGAAAAAATTAGTTGAATTAACAGCCACTAATCTGGAAACTACTATCCGTGCCAATTTTGCGTGTGAAATAGAAGAGGAAGGACAAATTTGCGTACCCGGTGAGAAAATATTTTCTATTGTTCGGGAGCTCCCACAGGGTGAGATCTATTTAGAAACCGAGGAAAACAGACTAACTTTAAAATGCAAAGAGGCTACGTTTAACCTTCTTGGTCTCAGCATCACCGAATTCCCCGAATTCCCTTCCATGGGAAAAGAGAGTTTCTCGCTTCCCCAGATTACTCTCAAAGATATGTTTCAAAAAACTATCTTTGCTGCCTCTACGGATGAAACCAGGCAAAATCTAAATGGTATCCATTTAGAAGGAGAAACAGAGAAACTCAAGCTAACACTAATAGCTACAGATGGCCGAAGGCTGGCTCTCATCAAAATTCCCTACTCTATTAAATCTCCGTTGAAAGCTCTAATTCCTCTACAAGCTGTGCAGCAGCTTTTACGAATACTGGGAAGAGAAGGAGAAGTTGAAATTGGATTAGGAGAGAATCAAATTTTCTTTCGGACTCCTCAGACCCTTTTAATTTCTCAATTAATCGACGCAAAGTTTCCTGACTATGAGAGAGTCTTCCCTGAGGGATACAATATAAGTATTCTGGTAGAAAGAGAAAAATTATTAGGGGCAATAAGGAGAGTTTCTCTGTTAAGCGAAGAGAAATCTCACCTCCTCAAATTCAATTTAAAGGAAGAGAAGCTTCATATAAGCGCTGTTTCTGCTGAGGTAGGCAGTGCCTATGAAGAAATCCCAGTTAAAGTGGAAAGAAGAGGAGAAATAGAAATTGGTTTCAATTCTGTTTACCTTACTGATTTTCTTAAAGCTATAGGGACAAATTTAGTTCGAGTGCGGTTAATCGATTGGCAGAACCCAGGAGTGCTGCATCCAGAAACAGGGGAGGATTATGCATATGTGGTCATGCCCATAAAGATAAGAGAGGAGGAGTTGGCATAAAAAGTTGAGTTTGATTTTTGCATCGGAATTCGAAATTTTCTCACCTCTATCTGAGAATTTTCCATTTTTGTTCAATATTTTTCCTTCCAAAATCAAAAGAGAATACTAGTCAACTACCACCACCTAAAGGTGGTGGCTTGCAACACAGCAAGCCTGGTTGACTAGGGAGCATTAAAAAAATGCAACAGTTAAGAGAGAGAAATACATACACACCTACGGTTATTCCGCACGATCGTAGCAACTGTGGTCTGCTATTAAACAGTTCTGAGGGTAGGAGGAGTGTGGCAGACTTAAAAACCTCCCTTAACAACCCCGATGCGGCTCTAACTGCGAGAGGACACGCAGGGCAGAACTTGAGAGTATCTGTCGTTTATGTCCTTAACGAGAGAGGTAAACCGCTAATGCCCTGTTCACCAAGAAAGGCAAGACTTCTGCTAAAGGGCAATAAGGCAAATGTGGTAAAGAGAACGCCGTTTACGATTCAGTTAACGATTGCTACGGGAGAAACTATACAACCAGTTACTCTTGGTGTGGATAGTGGGTATAGCCATATTGGATTATCCGTTATAACAAAAAAGCAAGAAGTGTATTGTGCAGATGTCAAATTAAGATGTGATATTGTTAAACTTAATTCAGAACGCAGACAATATCGTAGAGCAAGAAGGCACCGAAAAACATGGTATAGGAAACCAAGATTTTTAAACAGAAAAAAGCCTGAGAGTTGGTTAGCACCATCAATTCAGCACAAACTTGATAGTCATATCAAAATAATTGAAAGAGTTAAAAAGATTTTGCCTGTTTCCCAAATCAATATTGAAGTGGCCTCTTTTGATATTCAGAGAATTAAAAATCCTGATATCTCAGGTATTGAATATCAAAAAGGAGTCCAAAAAGGATTCTGGAATACAAGGGAGTATGTTCTGTATAGAGACGGGCATATATGTCAACACTGCAAAGGTAAATCAAAAGATCCTGTATTAGAAACTCACCATATTGTATCCAGGCAAATAGGTGCTAACAAACCTAATAATTTAATAACTCTGTGTTCTACTTGCCATGAGAAGGTCTCAAAGAAAGACCTGAAGCTTGATATTAAGATACCTAAAGGGCTTAAGGCTGAAACATTTATGTCAATGGTAAGGTGGAAGATAGTAGGTAAACTAAAAAAAATGGACAATGTAGTTTTTTCTACTTATGGATATATTACAAAGCAAAATAGGATAACTTTTAGATTACCTAAATCCCATATCAACGATGCTTTTGTTATAGCTGGTGGAACAATACAGGCAAGAACTACTGAATATTTAATTCAACAGGTTAGAAAATGTAACCGAAAGCTGTTTAAGGGTATTAGAAGTCATGTCAGAAATACTGCTAAGAGATT
>JAUWZM010000034.1 GCA_030615365.1 Candidatus Aerophobota bacterium
TTCTTGCATCCATGTTCATTTCCTTTCACCTCCCTGGTTAATTTTTAATTTAACCGGGGAGAATTATATTATATTTCGGTTACTTTTTATATGATTTAACCAATACTCTTTCGGTTACATTTTATATGATTTGATGCGAAATATATTTAAATTACTATACTATAATATAATATAATAACTCAAATGTTTTTGTATCTATTTTTCATAATGTAATTCGGAAAATATTGTTCGTGATGCTGCATCCATCCATTCTACCTCGAAGAGCTATGACATAACAGACCAAGTTATGGTAAAAAAACACCCGGAAGAATACCATCTAAAAATCAATAACATAAGAAAAAATCGCGTAGAGAAAGATTTTCTTTCGAGAATCAAGGAGGAGAAAATAACTGCTCTATGTAAAAGTTACTTTCCCGGGTTTACCCTAATGAAGTTCCTGGTTCTTACTATAGTGATTGTCAGTCTTATCATGATTCCTGCACACACAGTAGCTGCCCAATTTATTGGGCGGGTTTAGTGCGCCGATAAATCGGCAAGCTACAGGTTTAATTTAAACAGGTAAGAAACCTCATATTTTTAGGAAATCTTAACTGCTACAGTAGATCATTGGTATTTTAATTACCACTGAAAAAAGGTAAATTGACCAAGTTGGTAGTATGAAAGATTTATTTCAAGGCAAATAATGAAAACAATTATATGTATCTTACTGGTAATTATTCTTGTGGGTGTGGTATGTTCTTTTCCTGCATTTTGTGCTGCTCCCTGGCCTGATGACAGTGACTGGATAGCGTATGTAGACACCAACTGGGATCCTATTCAAGATGTGACAGGTGATGAGTCACCGACAGCTGTTGATATAGCAGGAGTTGGCCAAGGATCGTTTAATTCCGTATGGATTTATTATAGCAGCGCCTATCAAACAATTTATGTGCGTATGCTCCTCAGCGGAGACCCCCATGCCAAGGGTGGCAGTGCTCCTTACAAACAGTACGTTTGGGCAGTTGTCTTTGAAACAACCCAGGATGAGTATCTGGACTGGGCACTGGTGATGGATGGTATGGCCGGACCATCCTATGGCGGTGATGCAGTGATGGTATGGTACAATGCAACACCAGGACAAGACCAGGTGCCCGATGTAGTGAACTGGTTCGTATCAGCAGAGCCGACACAGGGATACACCCGGGTAAGCTCTGCCGGATTTAACACGGTAGGTAAGGAAATGTTTTATCTTGACTGGCAGGCATCTCTCAACGTCTTTTCCAGTACCGATTCTGGAGCACCACCGCCTCTAAGCGAATCAACTCCTCTGCGATTATTCTACGCTACTGGTGCCTCTGACAATCAATTCAACAAAGATACCATGACCGGTGCCGAGATTAACTTTACCAATGTGGCTACTACCACATTAGGTGGGATTGAAAGTGGTCGCTATGGTGTGCTCTACGATACACGGGATACACCTCCTCTGGGAGATAATGATGGAATCTGGTATAGGGGCGAAACAGTCTATGTGAAGGGATACGGCTGGCCCTATAGCTCACTAACGCTCAATGTGCGAGTTCTTGCTCCCGATGCATCCACCGTGGTCTGGTTTGGCACAGTGCCAAGTGCCACAGGAAGAGTTGACCCCTCGCCAACCTGGCCTATTCTCTGCTTTGCGGTAGCAGGCATTTATTATATCCAGGTGGAAGATCCCTTCAACTCAGGCACCTGGTACACCTATGATCGATTTACTGCAGAAGCTCCCGATGTTGCCATAACCAAATCAGCCTCCCCGGATACTGTTAGTAGTGGAGGGAATATTACCTACGCCATTGAAGTTACCAACATGGGCACCATCTCTGCCAACGTTATCTCTATAGTTGATGTCATTCCCACAACCTTTACTTATATCTCTAATACAACAGTAATGAACGCTGCTTCAGGAGCTAACCCTACTATCAATGGAGATATTCTAACCTGGAGTGGCAACTGGATAATCTCACCGGGCAGCAGTTTAAGTCTTACCTTTGAGGTGAGTGTCGGTACCCAACGAGGTATCTTTTACAATAATGCCTCAGCTTATGGGACAAATTTCTGTCCCGCCTCTACCGGCAATACTGCTCCGATAAATGTCCTTTGCCCCGAGCTTTCCCTTGTTAAAAATGTTAATAAATCTAGCGCCGCCCCTGGTGAGGTAATTACCTATACCTTAACTTATGAAAATATTGGTGATGAAAAAGCAACTGATATACTCATTTTGGAAACTATTCCCACCTATACCACTTATGTTACGGGAAGTGTCACCAGCTCTTTCCCTATCACTACAGAATTTAGTCACGATGGGGGATTGAATTTTGATTTTTCCGATACACCTCCGGTGACCCATATTCTTTGGTCCAGAACAAATCTTTTGCCAGGAAGCGAAGATACAACCGGTTTTCAGGTTGTCATTGATTAAATACATAATTGAGTTGATAATGTCAAATAAATCATCAAAGATTCTCATGGAAATGGAGAAAAGAAAAGACTCCCCTCACCCTAACCCTCTCCCGCAAGGGGAGAGGGAGAATGGAAGGAAGTTAATTGTCTCACCTCAATCCTCTCCCACAAAAGGGGAGGGAAAAGAAAAAAAAATTTTGACAACGATTTGATAAAAAGAAGGAGGAAAATATTGAAAAAAATAGTTATTTCACTGGTGATAGGAAGTCTTTTATCGATGGGACTTATGAGTGCCCCATCCATGGCAAAAAAAGAGAATTCCCTGCCTGAGAAAGTCAATATTATAATAGAGATAACTGTGGAAAAGAAAACTTTGCCGGAGGAAAAACCTACCGAAGCCGTAACAGAGACAACCGAGTTGGTGGTAGACCCCGGAGATATACTCATTTATCAGTTAACCTGTATCAACAAAGGAGGAGAACCAGCAACAGAGGTTCTCATCACTGATCCTATTCCAGAAGGGAGCGAGTATATAATTGGTAGTGCTACTGGAGATTCAGCTAAAATAACCTTCAGTATCGATGGGGGGAATATCTATCAGGATTCTCCTGTGACCTACAAGATAAGAAAATCAGATGGAACTATCCAGATAAAGTTGGCTACCCCTGATATGTTCACCCATATCCGCTGGCTATTTACCGGGGAAATTATGCCCCAAGAATTACGAAAAGTTAGCTTTGAAGTTAAAGTAAAATAAGGTGATGTCAAATAAAAAATAAAAGATTCTTACGAGGATAGGGATGAAAAAGATACCAAGAAAATCTTTTATCCCCTCACCCTAACCCTCTCCCACAAGGGGAGAGGGAAAAGATATTTGATACTACCTGAAATAAACAAGGAGGAAAAAAAGATGAAAAAGTCGGTAAAAAGGAGACAAGGAAAAAACGGGTGTAAAGAAAAGGTAAAAGGGTCGGCAATGCAAAAACTTTGTGTTGCAGGCCTGGGATTAGTTCTGGGAATAGGTATTGTAGCTGTAGCTGCACCAGCCCTGGCACTTACTCCAGCAGGAGAAGTTATCAGCAACCAGGCTCAGGTGGACTATAAGGATGCCAACGGGAATGCGTTACCTACTAAGTATTCCAATACAGTTACCACCACAGTTTCTCAGGTAGCAGGAGTAGATGTAAGCCCAGATTTGGCCGCCAAAAACGCTGTAAAAAATACTTCTGCCTGGTACGGAGCATCAATCACCAACACTGGCAACGGCACTGATATTTTTGATTTGGATTTAACGGGTGTTCCCAGTGACTGGACAGTTACTATTTACTTAGATACAAATGAAGACGGAATCTGGGATCCATCTGAAACTACCGTAGTGTCAGATACCGGAGCCTTGCTTGCGGGGTATTATAACTTTCACGTGATCGTTGTGGTGGATGTTCCTGACACGGCCGCTGATCACGATATACATACCCTCACCCTTACCGCTACCTCACAGTTCAATCCAGCCGTTAGCAATAGCGGTGTGTACGCCACTACTGTCCAATCAAGTAGTATGGGTTTGGAAAAATTTGTTGACCCTACCAGCGATCCACAGCCCGGGGACACTTTAACTTACGCCATCCGGATTACCATGACAGGCACCGCCCCAGCCAGTGACGTGACCGTGGTTGACTACATTCCCACTAATACAACTTACGTCACTGGAAGCATACGTGGTGGTACCTGGGGAGTCAGCTATGCCAATGCCACTCCTAAGACAGATGCTGATGACGGAGATGAAGCTAATTACAATATTTCCAATCCCGGCGCTGTTACCGGAATCTGCCCTTATTTGGCACCCGGAGAGGACAAGGTATTCTACTTCCAGGTTATAGTCAATAGCAAAGTTCCAGCAGAGACGCATATACATAATTCAGCTAGGGGTAACTATTATGTAGGAGGAGTGCTACAACCACAGATAGAAAGCAACGATACAGATTCACACGTAGCTCAACTTCCTGGCGTTCTGCTCGATCCTGATCGAACAGGTTTCGCCGATCCTGGAGATGAACTGGTCTACGCTTTTACCGCTGCTAATACAGGAAATACTCCGGATATCATTGACCTGCCCTATACCTCTACGGCTGGATGGAGTTGGGTTATCTGGGTAGATCAAGATGGTGATGGAGTTCCGGGGACTGGTGGTGATTATATTCTCACCGATACCAACGGAAACGGAATCATAGATACAGGTGTATTAGTTCAAAACCAATCTTTGAATTTGTTAGCGGTGACTACTATCCCCGCAGGTTTAGCCGATGAAACAATCGATGTCACCACTATCACCGGCACATCGGCTGCTGATTCATCAGTCACCGATCCAGAGGTTCTTACCACTACAGTTACTGCCCCGGTGATTACTATAGCAAAAAGTGTTTCACCTGTCGGGAATCAACCACCGGGAACAGTTTCAACGTACACCATAGTGATAACTAACAACGGAGCAGGAGTCGCTACCAATGTGGTAATCACTGATGTAATACCAACTAACACCACCTACGTGCCTGGGAGTATGCTGGTAAATGGAGTTAGCAAGACCGACGACCACGATGGAGATGGAGCTCAATTTACCGGAAGCGCCGTACTGGTAGGATCAGGTGCTCATACTTATAGCCTGGGGCAATCAGGAACACTCACTCTTCAATTCAGTGTCACTATTGATTAGGCAAAAGAAAAAATAAAACCGACTTTATATTAAATTAAATCCGGGCGGAATATTTATCTCCGCCCGGAGACATCTCATCGGCGTAACAGTAAGAAATATATCCCTTCTCAATTGCAATTTGGTAGCCGCAGGTTCCACACAGGCAAGATGCCTGTGCTACTAATCTACGCAAAACAACGCAACCTAAAAGGTTGCGGCTACTTATATGAAAATTAGATCCAGAGTGATATTCTTAAGATAAGCTATGATGATCATTATTCAGATTGTTGAACCCAGGTTAATCTTGTACTTGAACTTGCTAAGAGCCATGAGTTAAGAACTAAGAGCTATTTAGTAGTTTGCCGATTTATCGGCGCAGTAAATCAAACTCACCCATGAATGGGCAGACTATAAAGTGCCCCTGCTAAATTGGGCAACTACTACTTAAAATAGACATTCTATAAATGACAACTCAAAGAATTATAAAAAATATAATGTGGAAAGCTCTACTCCCCACATGCTTTCTTTTACTTAACGCGGGGATAGCTTTAGCCAGTCCTCCCCCAGGAACTCTCATTGAAAATATTGCCGATGTTGACTATCAGGACCCGGGGGGAGCTGCTTTTTCCAAACAGAGTAATGCAGTCATTATCCCTCTGGCGGCTGGGCCATCGTTAACGATAAGTAAAACAGGATTTCCTGATCCTGTCGGCTCAGGAGGAGAGATTACCTATCAAATTACCTGCCAAAATGAAGGAAACTCCAGAGCAACAGGGCTAATTATCACTGATACTATACCAGAGCATACAGAGTATATCTCTGGAAGTGCCTCTCAAAACGGCATATATGATGAGAATACCAGGGAACTTACCTGGCAATTTTATTCCCTCAATCCTGCCTCTTCTCAATTGGTAGAGTTCAAAGTGAAGGTCGATCCAGGCCTTTCTTTAGGAACCACAATATTTAATACAGTTTCTGTTTTTTGCAATGAAGGAGTATCTGACCAGGACTATCTCTCTATGAATGTGGGATTAGCACCTAATCTTGGTATTTCTAAAGCTATTGAAAAAATTGAACCAGATGAATCGTTAACTGAAGGAAGCTACATTACCTATAGAATTGAGTTTTCCAATGCTGGCAACCAAACAGCTACAGGTCTTACCCTCTATGACCCTATCCCTGAAAACACTCAATTCTCCAACGCTACCAATGGGGGCAGTGTGGCAGGCAATGATGTAGTCTGGTTCCTGGATGATCTTCCCCCTAATTCTACCACCTCAGTAAAAGTTACCTTTGAGATTATTGCTAATCCTCCAGAAGCCATATTAGTGGCTAATTCAGCAATGTTGGTGTGTGCTCAAGGGTTTGTGGCCATAAGTAATGAGGTTATCGGTTATCTTTATTTAACTATCGGCCTCATCTCTGACCCTCAGGGAAATCCAGTGAACTGGGAAGAGAATAACAAAGCTACCGCGTTTTTGCAGGATAGTTCTGGAAACACTGTGAGTGGTCCGAAAAGGGTAAATACTGAGGGATATTTCATTTTACCTGTGCCTGGTCAGGGAACCTATGAGCTCATCATTCAATTCAGAAGTTTGATTTCCGGAATAGAGCTTCGTAGTAGCCGTCAGCTAAATGTTACCGAAGGTGGAGGATTGTTTATCCTTGAAAGAGAAGTGGTACAGGGCAGCGCTGTGAAACGAGGAGCTCTGGGAGAGCTAAAATACTTGCCTCTAAATACCCCGGTTACTCTAATCAATATTGATACCCAGGATTCCTACCAGGAAAAGATAATTGATAACTATGGCAATTTTGTATTTTTAGAAGATTTGCCTCCGGGAAATTATCTGGTGAAAACAGAACACCCGGAGTATCCTGGTGTGTTTGTAGCTTCTAATTTGTCTATTCTGGAGGAAGGCCAGGCAGTAACCCAGGGTGATATTTTCATAGACCCATCGGGAGTGGTATTTGATAGCATTAGTTATGACCGGATAGCTGGCGCTACTATTTCGCTCGTAGATCCGGATACAAAAATCCCTATCTCATTACCTCCCTTTTCCGGAACAGGAGCCTGGCCCAATGTGAATAACAGCAATCCTTTTACATCGAATATCCAAGGGCTATACAGCTTCCTCTTATCAACAGAGCAAGTTGGAACTTTAGATGACCCGGCTATCTATCACCTTCAAGTTGAATCCCCACCTGGATATATGGACCGTGAGTTAGAAGTGCAAGTTGCTCAGGAGCAGGATAAAATTTCCTCTTTATTGATTACGGTTCGCTCCTTGGATGGAATGCCTATTGCAAAAGCCGGCTCTCTTGAGACAACCTGGGAGACAGTGACACTTCAAGGAATTCTCTCCCTTGCTCCCAATATCCCACTTTTTATCACTGCTCCCGCCCCTTGTTTACAATTAGAGAAAAAAGCGAAACGTAAGGTTGTTTATTTAGGAGACATTGCTCACTATACCCTCACCTTAACCAATCAAGATACGCAATTTGCCATTGATAACATCTGGATTGAAGATCACCTACCACCAGGAATGAAGTATATACCTGGGAGCACTTTTCGAGAAGGAAATGTCTGTGAGGAACCCGGACAGGATAGTAAGGGAAATCTATCCTGGTTTATCCCCCGTATTCTTCCCGAGGAACAAATTCAACTTTCTTATGCGTTAAAAGTGGGACCGAATGCGTGTAAGGGAGATGGATTGAACATCGCTCAGGCTGCTGGTCAATCATTAAATCAAATCATCACCAGTAATCAGGCAAAGTTTCAAATAAAAATAAAAGAAGGTATTTTTACCTCTAAGGGGATTGTGATTGGAAAAGTTTTTGCTGATAAAAACGGGGATGGTTTCCAAAATTATATAGATGAGGAAACCTCACCCACAGAGGAAGTAGGGATACCCGGGGTTCACCTTTATCTGGAAAATGGTGTCCGGGTTATAACCGACGAGTATGGGAAATTCTCTATCTTCGGACTGGAGCCGGGAACTCATGTTTTGAGATTAGATGAGTCCACCCTACCTTCTTCTTTTAACTCCAATTCAGGGTTCAGGAAAATTAAACCGGGATTTCCCTCTCAATTTTTGGATATTAAAGCCGGGCAAATCTATCAGGCTGATTTTCCTATAATTTCTGAAACGAGTTGCTCTTCCCTGATTTCTTCAACCAAATCAGCTTCTAATTCCTCAATTGAGAAATTTACCTGCAGAGCGGTAATGAATCCTGGCGAGCCTACTTTAGAGGAACAGATCTTAGGTTTGACGCCAGAGCCTGCTTTTCTATATCCTGAAGATGGCCAAATTATGACCATGGGTCATAGTAATGTTCAGATAAAATTCCCTCTGGGTGCAAAGGTAATCTTACAGATCAATGGGGAAGTAATCAATGAAAAAAGAGTAGGCACTAAAGTCACCAACACCGCGAATCAAACAGCTATTTATGAGTTTATTTCCCTAAGGCTTAATCCCGAAGAGAACACTCTGAAAATGCAGATAAAAGATCAGTTTGGCAATGTGAGAGCTACCAAAAGTATAAAGGTATACCGTATCGGCTATCCTCACAGTATTACTCTATCTTTTGAAAAAGAGGAAATCCCAGCGGACGGAATCACTAAGACTTTGGTAGACATGGAACTGCGAGATAAAAGAGGTTATTTAGTTCCAGGCTCAGGTATAGTAACAGTTGAGGCCAGTGCCGGTCAAATTGAAGGAGAAGATATTGACCCATGGACCTCGGGTATACAGATACGTTGTCAGGACGGTCAAGCTCAGTTCTATTTAATTTCTGATAGAAAAGTTGGGCCAGCTACAATTGCAGTGCACTTTGAGACTATTACTCAGTCAAAAATAGTCTATTTTATCCCCCATATGAGAGCACCTCTTTTAGTAGGTGTAGGGGAATTAACTTTAGGATATGGTCATACCAAAGGAGATTATCTTGCCTTTAATTACCAGCTACCCGAGAAGGAAGGATTTTTTCATCAAGAAAAGTTGAGCTTCTTCTTTAAGGGAAAAGTGGGGGAAGATAAGGTTCTCACCCTGGGATATGATTCAAAAAACAAAGATAAAGAGGGTTTATTTGAAACTCTGGATTCAACTGACGAACAGGAAGGTTATTCTGTTTATGGTGATTCCAGTAAAATAGAATATGAAACTCAATCCAAAAGCAATATCTATGTGAAGCTGGAGGATAGGCATTCTTCTATTCTGTGGGGAGATTACAAGATCGATATCTCTCAGATGAAACTGAGTAAGTATAGACGGAGCTTCAATGGATTCCTTGCTCAGGGGAAGAATGATTCCAATGAGGCAAATCTCTTTATTAGTCCTGTGAGCTATGCCTTGTATAAAGATGAGATAAGAGGTCAGGGTATATTCGGGTACTACTACTTAGATAAAGCACCAATTCTCCAGGGCAGTGAACAAGTATCTGTAGAGGTAAGGGATAAGGATCATCCGGATGAGATACTGAGTCAAAGAAAGATGCAAAAAGATAAAGACTATGAGATAGACTACGATCTGGGATCGCTTATGTTTAAAGAGCCTATACCCTACGAGGATGCTCAGGGAAATCCTGTCTATATCGTGGTGGACTATTATATTGAAGGGGGAACAAGGAATAACCTGACTATTGGGGTAAGTGTGGCAGGCCAGATTACGGATAAAATTAAAATACAGGCTCACGTAATTAAGGAAGAGACAACTGATACTGAATTTCTAATGCTGGGAGCTATGAGCACCCTGTCTTTAGGCTATCAAACCAAAGTTCTCCTGGAAGCAGCTAAAACAAAATCAACCTCTAAGATGGAGAATGCTCAATAAGAAGGGTTAGCCTGGCAGATGAGTCTTGAGCAAAAGATAACGGATAAAACTAATCTAAAAGGGTACTACCAGCATGTAGACAAGGGCTTTGACAATCCTCAAGCTGGACAGTTAGCTGCCGGGGCATACAAATATGGGCTCGCACTGGATACCAAATTTAGCTCTAATTTAGGTTTGAATCTGGACCACTTTCGACAAAAAGAAAAGACAAGTGATGGCGATTATCAGCAATCCACTCTGTCTTTATGGTACA
Organism: Candidatus Aerophobota bacterium; assembly: GCA_030615365.1. Next base: position 10,190 of record JAUWZM010000034.1, read on the forward strand.
GAGAAAAAGCAACTACCGCGAAGCTCTCCCTCATCTCTAAGAGTTCTAAGGCCGAGTATACACCATCTGATACTGCCAGCGAATCTTCTTTCTCTGAGTACAATCTCTCCGAGATTACCTCAGCCCAATTTAAAATAAAAACAAGGATGGGCAGGAAATACTCTCTGTTCGCTCAATACCAGCAGGCTTTAAATACACCGGACCTTTCCTCTATGGATATAGGCGTTGACTACCAGGCGAGTGATGTCACAAAGGGCTATTTAAAACTAAAGCGTGCTCTCTTTCCCGATAAGTGGGAAAGCAAAGTTACTGCTGGCTGGGAGAGTAAGCTGATTCAGGGTGTATCTTTATTTCAGGAGTATGGAATTGAGAGTGGTATCAATGGTCAGGATTCTCAGCACAAAATTGGTTTACATAGCAAATTTACCTTAAAACCAGGCTGGAAGGGAAATTTAACCATAGAACGAGTAGAAACGCAGAATCAAGAGGGCAGTACAGGAGAGAATAATTTTTTAGCTGTTGCTCTGGGATTTGAACATCTGGACTCTGCGAACCATAAGTGGACTCATCGCTATGAGATAAGGAAATCACCATCTTCTGACATCTTTATGGGTGAAATAGGTCTTATCTCACAACTATCCAGGGATTACACCCTTTTCAGTAAGGTTCGATATTTTCAGTCAAGCAAAAAGGATGCTGGTCACACAGGTACCTGGGATGCATCACTTGATTTAGCCTACCGTCCTGTGTATTGCAACAGGTTCAATCTTCTATCCAAACTGGAATACAAGTCTACCCAGGATACAACATCTTCACCGAATCTTAACCGCTATACGTATCTGGGTTCTTTGCAGGCAACGTATTCTTTGAATAAAAGACTTGTACTGCGAGGAAGATATGCCGGCAAATTCATCAAGGAAGAATTCCTGAATAAGACAGATAACTTGCTCCAGCTCTCATCAATATCTTTAATCTATGACATAACCAATCGCTGGGATTTTGGTCTGGGTTATCAAGTGATATGGAGTAATGAATCCTTCCAATGCTGGCAGGGGTATTTTGCTGAGATTGGGTATAGATTGAGCAATGATCTGTGGCTCACGGCTGGATACAGTTGTAATAAATTTATAGATGAGGACCTCGCGGGAAGAGATTACTCCGGACAAGGTCCTTATATCAAGCTAAAATTCAAATTTGATGAAAACTATCTAACCTTTTAAATGGAAATTTACTCGTATCGTAATGCCTCGACAGGATTCATTTTAGAAGCCTTATTAGCCGGGTAAATTCCAAAGAAAAGTCCCACAAGAGTGGAGAAGCCCAAGGCTATAGCTATTGCCCAAAAAGAAATTGACATAGGCAATCCCATAAGAGAAGCAGCGAATTTTGAAGTTATCCATCCAAGGATTATCCCTATCACGCCGCCCACAAGACACAGAATTATAGATTCGGATAAAAACTGAAGACGAATATCTCCTCTTTTGGCTCCCAAAGCCATTCTAATTCCAATTTCTCTGGTTCTCTCGGTAACCGAGACAAGCATTATATTCATAATGCCAATTCCGCCAACTAAAAGTGAAATTCCCGCGATACCAGTGAGCATAATAGTAAAAATTCCCATAGTGCTTTCCATGGTAGAAAGGAGCTGTTCCTGGCTCATAATGCGGTATTTAGTATCATCTTGAAACTTCTGGTAGAGGATAGCATCAATTTGCTCTACAGCATCGTCAGCGCTTTCTTCATTCTGAGCTTGAATTGCAAAACTGGTCACATATTTGACATTAAAAAGCCTTCTTTGAGCAGTGGTAACAGGGACATATGCCTGATTATCAAAGTTAGAAAACATTACCTGCCCTTTGGATTCCATTATCCCAATAACACGAAATTTATACCTGGTCAAGGAGGTATTTATAGTAATATCCCGGCCCAGAGGATCCTGATCACCAAATAATTCACTGGCTACCTCCTGACCTAACACAACAACGGTGCGAGAGGTTTTTATATCCCGCGAATCTATAAACCTTCCCTCCCCTACCCAGAAATTCATAACTTCCTGATATTCAGCAGTAACCCCATTAACACTAATCTCTGAATTTTTATCCTTATACTGAAGCAGAAGAGTTCTCCCGATCATGGGCACCACTAACTTCACTGCCGAGGCTCTCTTTTTAATTTTTTCTCCCTCTTCAATGGTAAAAGCCTCAGTAAGCACTTGAGCCCTACTTCCAGCAGATCCTCCCCTCCATCCTGGCATAACAGTTATGAGATTTGTTCCCAGAGCCTGGATGTTTTCCGAGATGGTTTGCTGAGCACCCTGAGTGATGGAAACGATAGTAATAACCGCTACTATACCAATGATGATTCCCAGAATAGATAAAAGAGATCTCATCTTGTTGGCAACTATTCCATCCAATGCGGCCTTAAAGTTCTCCGTAAACTCCATTTTCTCTCCTAAAATCTACTTACTATTCAGCCACCAAGACACGAAGACACCAAGGTAGTCTGGTAGCTCTTAACAAATTCAAGTTCACAGTCCTATAGTCAAGATAAATTCAAAAAAATCCAAGATAGTCTTATGGAATGTAAATAGAGGTTTAAAATTCATATCACTTCTTTGTGCCCTGGTGACTTAGTGGCTGAACTGTGTTACCAATTATGTTAAGTGATTAACCTCTTCTTTCTCCAGTAATCCATCTCTTATATGAATTATCTTTTCACAATATTCAGCCACATATCTTTCATGAGTTACCACAATTAAAGTGTGGCCTTCGTTGTGCAATTTCTGAAAAAGTTCAATAATACCCTGGCCTGCCTTACTATCAAGATTTCCTGTAGGCTCATCAGCTAAAATAATAGCAGGATTAGTCACTACCGCTCTGGCTATGGCGACTCTCTGTTTTTCGCCTCCAGAGAGCTCATTGGGTTGATGATGAAGACGGTGAGACAATCCCACTTTCTCCAGAGCCGCTTTAGCTCTTTTTACTCTTTCCCCCATCCTCACCCCTGCATAAACAAGAGGAAGCTCAACATTGCGAAGGGTCGTAGAATGAGAAAGAAGGTTAAACTGCTGGAAGACAAAGCCTATTTTCTTATTTCGCACTTCGGCCAGCTCATTGTCATTTAACTTTCCTACTTCCTTTCCATCCAGAAAAAATTTACCTGAAGTAGGTCTATCTAAACAGCCAATAATATGCATTAAGGTTGATTTGCCTGATCCCGAAGGTCCGGTGATGGCCACAAACTCTCCCTTTTCTATCTTTAAGCTTACGCCTTGCAGAGCCCCTATCTCTACTTCTCCGATTATATATGTCTTCTTGATATCAATTGCCTGAATCATAAATTAATCCTGATTTTACTTAAAGCTCCTCTTAGTGACGACCTGGTATCATTCGAAATCCTCTTTGCTCCCCGGCTTGCATTTGCCTTCTCATCTCAATAATGCTTTGCAATCCTGAGGAAAGAACTTTTTCTCCCTCCTTTAGACCGCCTTTGATTTCAATATTGGTGTCATCAGAAATTCCCGTAATAACAGGCTTGAAAGAAGGTTTTTCTTCCTCAGTCCCAGGTATTACTACAAATTTCCTCCCATCTCTTTCATTGATCGCCTCTACTGGTAGGAGGAGTACATCTTTTGCTTCTCCAATAATGATATCTACACTGGCGGTAAACCCTGGCTTGAGCTTCGGATCAGCCTTTTCAAGTTCTATTTTAACTTCAACTACTACCAGGCCTGAGGCTACAGTGGTTTCCGGGGCAATATAAACAACTTTCCCAGGAAAGGTCTCATCTGGATAGGCATCTACAGTTACCCGAACCTTTTGGCTCATCTCAATCTGAGAGATGTCAACCTCATCCGCAGAAACATCGGCAAATAGCATACTTGTATCGATAAGCCGCAAAATATTACTCGAAGCAGAAACATTTGAACTAAAGGCAACTTCTCCTTCCTCTACATATATTTTCGATATCACGCCGGGAAAAGGGGCTTTCAATAATGTATCTTCTAAATCTTTTTTCCTAAGTTGAAGGTTCAACTCCCTTTCCTTTAACTTTCTCTCTCTTTCTTGAATCACATTTCTAGGGGAGCTTACCTTAGCTTCCCTTAGCTCTGATTCTGCTTCTTTTAAGGCATTCTCTGCTTGAAGAAGAGAAAATTTTTCCTGTTCATCTTCCAGTAGGGCAAGAACCTGTCCCTCTTTTACATAATCTCCTTCTTCAACCATAATTTGCTTAATTCTACCTGCTTTATTAAATTTCAGTTCTCCATGTTTTAGCGGAGAGAGAGAACCTGTTGCTGAGACTATTCTGGCAATATTCCCCCTCTGAACAACAACCCAGGACTCCTGCAGGGATGACTTCTCTTCTGGACGATTTAAAATATACCTGGGAATTGCAAAGACTCCTACTACGGCTACTACCGCGGCTATTATTATCCATAAAATCCATTTTTTCACTTAACTCTCCTCATTATTAAAGCTTCCTTCCTAAACTCTTTAATAATTTCGATTTAGCAAGTTCACAGTCCAGCAAAGCGTCTAATAGGTTTATCTGTGCTTGTCTAAGATTAATTTCTTTTTCCCTGAGCTCATCTTCGGTAATGGACCCATTAAAATATCTTTCCTGAGCTATGTTCAAATCTTCCTGGCATTTTTCTTTAGAAACTCTGAGAAATTCAATTTGTCCTTCCTTTTCTTGAAGATTGAGAAGATTTTTTTGAACCTCAGTAGTGATATCTCTTTCAAGTTTTTTAAAATTGAGCTGGCTTTCTCTTAATTTCTCTTTTGCTCCTTTAATCTCTGCTTTGTTTTCCCCTCCATCTAAAAGAGGGATTCCAAAAACTAAAGATACCTTGTACTCCCCCCTTTCCGCATTAGGAAAGTTTTCATTATAGGTATAAGTATAACCTCCAGAAAGATCAAGAGAGGGAAATAATTTGGTCTTTGTCAGAGCCAAATCAAGCTGGTAATCCTCTATGACCAGTCTTTGTTGCTTTATCTCTACTCGATTACGCAGAGCTTCTTCAATTATTTGATCGAGGTCTATCTTTGGTGACTCATAATCGTATTCAGATTCCTCTATTAATTCAACCTTGATATGAGAATCGATGCCCAGAAGATTTTTAAATTCTATTAAGTATCTTTTCAGTTGATTCTGACTTTGAAAAAGTGCCTCTTTGGCGTTAATTAAATTCATTCGAGCATTTAAGAGATCCAGCTTATTGGCCAATTCCTTTCTCAATTTATCTTCTACCGTACTAAGGTTTTCCTTTGCCTGCTCTAAGGAAAGTTCCTTTAGTTCAGCTTTCCTTTTCTGCTTCAAAATATTGTAAAATCCTGTTTTGACTTCAAACTTTAAAGAGTTTCTCCTCTCCTCCAGGGAAAACTCATTTCTCTTTAAATCCAAGAGCGCTCTTTCCAGAGAAAGATATGATGAGCTGTATCCTGGAAAAGGCAGTATTTTTTGAGTAAGGGTAAGAGATAATGAAGTTGTTTCGAATTTTTCATCTTCCCCTTTTTCTCCCCTTACACTAAAACTATAGGTGGTCCCATTCTTGGTGAGTAAATTAGCACTTATCTTAGCCTCAGGCTTATAAGTAAGGCTGTCAATTTCTTCTCCTCTCCAACTGGCCGGGGTTCCTTCTAAATTTACCTTTAAGTTAAAGGAAGTCTCTTTTTTAGCAATATCGGATTCCTTCTCCTGAAACTGAATCTCAGTAATTTTGAGATCCAGATTATTGTTCAGTGCATGCTCTATGCTTTCATCTAAGGTAAACTTAACTACACCTTCCTGAGACCAAGCTAGAGGTGATAAAAGAAAAACTAACACAACAATACCCAGAATAACTTTCACTTATCCCACCTTTTTATCTTTATCACTTTTCTTAAGATGATTTTTCCTCATTTTTCTCAAGTTTACCTCCTAAAGCTTTGATGAATCTATTCTTTGCTAAATTATAGGCAAAGAACGCTTCCAGGGCATTGACTTTTGCCTGAGTGAGGTTAATCTGAGAATTTAAAAGCTCCGTTGTAGTGATAATTCCTGCTTTATATTGGATCTGGGAAATTCTGTAATTTTCTTCTTTTTCTTCCTCTCTCTTTCTTGATATTTCTACATTTTCCTTCCTCACGTTTAGCTGGAGAAATGAGGTGGTGATTTCAATACGGATTTGCTTTTTTATCTTATCCAGGTTTATCTGTTTTGTCTTGAGTTCTATTTCTGCTTTATTTTGCTCAATCTCAGAGGTATACTCGTTTTGCTTAAGGCTTAATTTAAGCCCGGCAAGTTCAACATCATCCTGAGCCTGGATGATCTCATATCTATCCTGAAGGGCTTTTTCGATACTTTCCTCAAGAGCTATCTGAAAAGAATCAAAGGAAAAACTATCAGTGAGCTTAACAGAGATGTCTATTGGTAGACCCAATGCATAGTTGAGGTTGATTTTAGCAACAACAAGATCATTCTCGGCCTGGGTTAAGCTGAGTTGGGCTGAGGAAAATCCTGTTTCAGCCTGCATAACATCCAGTTCATTCGCATCACCTAAGGAAAATTTATTCTTTACCATCTGCAGATTTTCACTGGCCTGCTCAACGGAGATCTGTTCAATCTCTACTTTTCTTATTACTTTTAAAACTTCAAAATACCTGTTGGGAATCTCCTCAAGGATTAACTGTTTCTTCTTTTCCTGAAAATTATCTCTGGCTTTTTTTAGACTAAGCTCAGAGGTTTTCAGGGTGATGATGGATGTTCTGAGGAGATTATTTGCCTTGGCCTCTTCATATTCTGCTTCTCTAAGCTCTAAGCTATAACCTACTTGTTTTAGGTCAAGATTATTCTCTAAAGCCATTTCAATGCTTTTGGCTAAACTCAGCTCCTTCACTTCAGCCCCTTGAGCAAAACAGCTAAATGAAAATAAACTAATTAACCCTATTACCATACCAAAAACTAACACCTTTCTCATTTTTCTTCTCTCCTTGTTTTAAAATTTTTTGTCAAAACTTAACCACAGGGGGCATAAGTAACTGTAATAAGTAACGAGTGATACGTAATAAGGTTTTTTACATATTACATCTCATTACTTGCCTTTCCTCATAATGCACTCTGTAGTTTAATTTTCTAAACATTATATAAAATAGCTCTACCTTGTAAAGGGAACGTAATGGATTATTTTCAATAACGGGCTTTGTGGTATCCCACGAATAGCCAACATCCTCTGTATCCCTCAAATGTAGCTCAGGCATTTAGGACTGATAAATTTCAAGCAGACCTGAAGGTCTGCGCTACATTATACGCTATACGCTTTATGAAAGAAAAAATATCAGCATCCATCTGTGCCTGAATGATTATCAAAATACTAATATGAAACTTAGACATCCAGAAACATAAAAAGTTTCATAAAGGTTAAATATTCCTCTACTCAGTGACTTGTAAAATAGACAAAAGACTTGCTAAGAGGTATTTCCCCTGTATAATTAAAATCAGAGGTGATAAAGATGCAAACTACTGCATCTAAGAAAGGCCAAACAGTCATCCCTGCTCAGATCCGGCAAAAGTATGATATTGGGGGTCAAAAGCTAATCTGTTACGAAAATAGAAGAAAAGTTTAGAGCCAGGTATTGACAATGGCATAATTATATGTTATACTATTGGTATAACATTATAGGAGGATGCCGTGAAAACAGCAATATCAATTCCTGATGGCCTGTTCGCAACGGTGGAAGAGATGTCTAAAAAATTAAATATCTCTCGCAGCCAATTCTTTGTTGAGGCGGCAAAAGACTACATTACCAGGCAAAAAAACAAGGAGCTATTTGAGACTCTGAATGAGGTATACTCGGAGATCGATGCAAAACAAGAAGTAGAGCTAAGAAAACAAGCCAAGAAACATTATTCTGAATTGCTGGAAGTTGAAAGATGGTAATCAATCAAGGGGATATATTCTGGATTGAGTTGGGAATTCCATCAGGTTCTTCTCCTGGCTATAGACATCCCCATGTTGTAATTCAAAATAACCTGTTTAATAAGAGCAAAATCAATACGGTTGTAGCTTGTGCTTTGACCTCAAATCTAAAGCGAGCAAAAACCCCGGGAAATGTCCTCTTGTCGCAAGGTGAGGCGAATTTAAAAAAGGAAAGCGTGGTAAATGTATCCCAAATTATTACTGTAGATAAAGCAGATTTAGTTGAAAAAATAGGTACATTATCATCAAAGCGAGTGCGTCAAATCTTGGGAGGCATCAGACTATTAACTGAGCCGAGGGACATAAGGTAAGAGAAGAGGAACCAATTTCAATGAAATTCATCTCTTACTGCAACAGCAATTGGAACAGATGTGTTGAAAGAAAAATTATGAGGACGTGTTTGGGGAAATGACGACTTGTAAAATAAACAAAAGACTTGCCAATATTTATTTTTCTTGTATAATTAAACTGGAGGTGATAAAAATGCAAACTACTGTATCTAAGAGGGGTCAAACAGCTATTCCTGCTGAGGTTCGAAAAAAGCATAATATTGGGCCACAAGCTAAGTTAGAGTGGATAGATGAAGCAGGGATAATCACGGTGATTCCTATTCCAAAAGATTCTATATCACATTATAGAGGAAGAGCGAAGGGAGAGAAATTATTAGAAAAACTTCTTCGGGAAAGGAAAAAACAAAGAAAATTAGAAAGGAAGCGAGATGGAGAATAAATCTATTAGATATGTTTTAGATACCTCAGCCTTACTCGCTCTTCGGGAAGACGAGATGGGAGCAAGTGAAGTGGAAAAGATATTAAGGAAAGGAGAAAAAGGTGAGTGTGAAGTTTACCTCTCCTTTATGACCTTAATGGAATTGTGCTACCGCTTATGGCAAGACAAAGGCGAGCAGTTTGCTAAAGAAATTCTTGCGGAAACAAGGGCCTTGTCTATTCAGGAAATAAGAGAAGAAAATGATTTGCTTATTAAGGCATCTCGAGTTAAAGCTACCTTTAGCCTTTCGGTAGCTGATTCCTGGATTATAGCAACTGCTTGGCAGAAAAAAGCTAAGTTAGTTCACAAAGATCCAGAGTTTGAACAAGTAAAGCAAATAGTAGAATTGGTATCCCTCCCCTATAAATAGGTATAAAAGGAGGAAAAATAAATGGAGAAAACAAAAGAAAAGCATTATAACTTCACTGTTCTGTTTGAGCAAGATGAAAATGGATACTATGTTGCTACAGTTCCGGCTTTAAAGAGCTGTTATACCCAAGCCAAAACCCTTGAGGAACTTTATCCAAGAATTAAGGAAGTAATTGAACTTTGTCTGGAGGAAGAGGAACCAATTTCAATGAAATTTATAGGCGTTCAACAACTTGAAGTTGGAACTTAGGATAGCTTATGCATAGAATATCAACAATTAAAGCTAAATTAATGATTAAGTTCCTTGAGAATTTAGGATTTGAACAAGTAAGGCAGAAAGGAAGTCATAAATTTTTTAGACATCCTGATGGAAGAACAGCAACTGTTCCAGATCACAAGGGTGAGGATTTGGGTCGTGGAATAACCAATAAAATATTAAAAGATGCCGAGGCTACACGAGAGAACTTTGTTAAGTGGTATCAAAAATTATGAACTGAAACATATTTTAAAGTATAATAAGGATAATAACTTATGGGTATACTACAGCAACAAATACTCCCACCAAAAGAAATCATTAAGTTATTTAATACAAAGAAAATCGACAAAGAATGGTCCTTTATAGGATATAAACCTTCGGATACTGCTAAATGGAGCCATGGTCATATCATTGAAGAGATACGGAAACAAAAGGCATAATGTTTAGTTCAATAAATGTCGTAAATGTAGAAAAAGAATAGGAGGGTTAATTATGGAGGATAAAGCCATATATACTACAAAAGAAGCCGCTAACTATCTTGGAGTAAGTCCATCTACTATCTACCGTATGGAAAAACGTGGTTTGCTTTCTCCGGTAAAAACTTCAGGAAAACAAAGGCGATTCAGCCAAAAAAATCTCGAAGGATGTTTAAAAAAATCTCGAGGCGTTGAAACTCCTATAATAAGAGAAATACCAGATCGCTATGAAATTACAGCTATCACTAAACCCTATTTTCAAGATACAACAATATGTATCTACAATGTTGATATTTTAAGAGCAGATTGCATTAAAGAAAAAACAATTGATTTGATTGTTACCTCTCCCCCGTATAATGTGGGTATTAAGTACAATTCTCACGATGATAAAATGTCCTATAAAAATTATTTATCTTTCACAAAAGAGTGGCTTACCAAATGCTATAGAACAGTAAAAGATGATGGAAGATTTTGCTTAAATATACCGTTAGATAAAAACAAAGGTGGCCAACAGAGTGTAGGGGCAGATTTAACAACAATTGCCAAAGAGGTAGGTTTTAAATATCATTCCACTATAATATGGAATGAAGGAAATATCTCCAGAAGAACAGCATGGGGATCATGGCTTTCTGCTTCTGCTCCTTATGTTATTGCTCCAGTAGAATTAATTGTTATTTTATATAAAAAAAACTGGAAAAAAACAAGCGGCAGCAAAAAATCTGATATAAGTAAAAAAGAATTCATGGAATGGACAAATGGACTATGGACATTTTCAGGAGAAAGCAAGAGAAAAGTTGGACATCCTACTCCATTTCCTATAGAGCTGCCAAGAAGATGCATAAAGTTATTTAGCTTTATGGGAGATACGATTTTAGATCCTTTTATGGGAAGCGGAACAAGTTTAATTGCTGCTTATCTAAATAATAGAAAGGCGATAGGCATTGAGATTGACAGAACTTACTGTAAACTTGCAAGAAAAAGATTAATTGTAGAGGCAAAAATAAATGAGGGAAGGCTATTTGTAGAGGTATAAAATGAAAAAATCTAAAACCATAAGTGAGTTAATTATGGAATATTTTATGGAGCATCCCAATAAAGATATACCACATGGTCCTGTTGTTGATTGGATGACAGAACAGTGGCTAAAAGATCATGAGACACCACCACGAGACCCCTGGAGAGCTATAAGAAAACTACATCAGGAAGGAAAACTTATAAAAGTAAGAAAAGGAGTGTATAAATACGATCCTGCCTATGTTCATAAAATTGATTTATGGGATTTTCCTCTCAATATTAAGAAAGCTATATTGAAAAGAGATGGCTATCGTTGTGTAGTTTGTGGAAAAGGCATAGAGAATGGGATTGAGTTGGTAGTTGATCATATTAAGCCGAAAGATAAAGGTGGAACAAATGATATTAATAACGGACAAGCTCTTTGCATGGAACACAATTTGATGAAAAAGAACTATTTACAGACTGAAACAGGAAAAAGGTACTTTATCAAAATTTATGAAAAAGCCGTTGCCAATAATGATGAAAGAATGATTGGATTTTGCAAAGCAGTATTTGATGCTTATGATGAGTTTGGAATTAATGGACATATATCAAGACCAAATGGAAAGTAATTTGGGTTAATAATAGGAATAGTAATATGCTCAATAGAGAGGTCATAAAAAAAATTTTGAACAGCGAACTTGAGGAGGGTGGGATTAGTATACCAAAGGATATTGCAAAACAAGAACTTATAGAAACATTCTGCAGATATATTGAGGATGATTATTATGAGTGGCTTAAGGGCAATTTTAAATCCTTTTTCAATTATGGAAATCCTGACTGGAATTGGATTAAAGAGAGGATTGAGCACTATTCAAAAAATAGACCATAGAGCCTTCCCAAACCAAGTTATGAAAAACACCTCAAGCAAAGAAGAGAAAATTTACTCCAGTTGGATTCAAACTATACTTCATATTGGAGCGATACTTCAAACCTGTCGATACTATCTGCGTGACCAGACATAATCAGACTTCTAATACAGATGTCTGGCACTGCAGAGCGAAGAAATACAACTTCTATCTAAGAGGATTCAAGCATCTGTTAATAATGCAAAAAATAAGTGATACTTTCTCCTGTTGAAAGTGTTATTTTTGGTATTATCTATTAATTTCTTGCTGAGTGATCCCCAGCAATATCCCGGTAACTTCCTCCCTTGTTTTCTCAACTATTCCTTCCTCTGTTTTGATTTTAAAAATACTTCCATCGAAACTCAAAAGCTCACCAACGATTAACTCACCCGTAGACAAACGAAAGGCATCTTTGCCAGGCACAGGCGTGGGGATAGTAGATACGGTATCCACTGAAGTTACCTTAACATCATTGAAATAAGCTTCATTCATCGCATATGCAAACAGGCCTATTCCCCCTTGAGAAAGTGAGTCATCATTTACATTGAAGACCAAATCATCATCCATATAGATCTCAATACTACTTTCTTCTACAATTATATTTATATCATACCATCGATCTTCCTCGTATTCCCAATCATCAAACTTTAAGGTGCTAAAAACTCCATCTACTTTCTTCTGTAAAGCTCTGAAAGGACCACCGCTTCCACCATCTTCCACCATAAAAAAAAAGTAGTAGTTGTCCTTATCAATATAGCGAAAGAGCACCCCTATACCATCATTATCTTCTGGGCATAAACGAACAGAAAACTTATAGTTAGCCCAGGATGAATTCCCAGCATATATATATGTCCCTAAATAAGCGGAGGTTGGACCGGCTTCTTCTCCACTCCATATATTTGAATCCTCCACAAGAACTCCTTCAGATACATGCCAGTTTGAAGGATCGCTATTTGTTCCAGAATCCACAACAGTCCACCTGTCAGTTAATCCTTCACTGAAATCATCCTGGAACAGAACTTCTGAAGGCAGGGCTTTCGCAGCAAAAGCAGCTCCTTCACTTATACCTGCCTGAGCGCATAAAAAGAATATCAACATCCCCAAAATTAGACCTATGCTTTTTTTTCTCATTTTTTCCTCCTTATCCTTCATAAAATAATGCCAAAACTTAACCGCAGAGGACGCAGAGAAATAATTTTCCCTCTGTGCACTCTGTGGTTTCATGTTTTCCTTCATGTTATTTTTCCTCCTTACCCAAAAAAAACTGAATGATGCCAATCACCGACGGTTAACTGCTATAAAAGTCTTACAAGATCATTTTTCATAGATACCTAAAGTCCCTTAATAAGAGTTAAACTAAAACATCCCATCTTTCTAAAAGATAGGGCTTTAACTCCTCAAATTTACTGCAGAGCTCCTCAACCACCTTCTCTGCTTCATAGGTAGGCATTGTTTGGGTTTCAATAACAAATGAGGCTGTCCTTCCAAAATAGATAGGCACGAGAGATGCGATGAGCTTGTCTAATACCTCCTGCGATTTTTCTTTTCTTTGATGATAGGCAATAGCGAAATCATAAACTGTTCGTACCCAGAGTTCCTGAGGAAGGTTAAAATTATCCAAAGAAAGTTTAGCTACCCTTTCTAATTGTCTCATTCTTTTCTGAGGAAGGAAAGTAAGCAAATAATCATTATTCTCACTTAATCCTTTTCTGAACTTATCTATCAAAAGCTCAAAATTCACTGGTACTGGTTCAGGAGATATTTCTGAGTGAAAACCATACATAGCTGTTGGCCTTGATTGGGTGACTTCCCTCCAATGGCTTTCATAATTACACATTAAGTAAAATAGCGTGCCTACTACCTGCTTAAACATAGGGCCAAGATTCCTCGCCGGGTCCTTGACATCATGTATTTTAGCTCCCAGGAAGGACTGGCATATCTTGTATCCCTCATTTATAGCAGTAGTAGTCATCCAGATATCTATACCATAACGGGCTACATCCGTCTCCCAGACATCTTTGGATAAAAAAGATTTAATCGGTTTACTGGAAAATCCAAAATCTCCTCCTATAGGTTGACGCACTCTTAAACCATAAAGAGCTCTGGTTAAAGGATACACAATGGAATTGGTAATGGTTCCATCGTATTTATAGCGAGAATAAAGAGGGCAGACATAATCGTAGTCCTTTATTAAGATGGGACCAGCCAAAAACTCAATCCATTCTGGGCTAATACTCCTCAAATCAGAATCAATCACTACGCAGGCTTTAACTTTGAGTAATTTCGCTGCCTCAAAAATAGCCTTAAAAGCGCTTCCCTTTCCCAGAATGCCGTTATAGGCTATAGGTAAACTCCGGGCTGGATAAATAGGACGCTCAACAAGAATGGTATCTAAATCAGTATAGACACTGGTTTCTTTAACAATATCTCTCGTTCTATCGATGGAACCACTATCAGAGTTCATAATCACTGCTCTAAATTTAGGAAAATATTTAGCCAGACCATATTGAGCTGCCCTTACTACATGACCAATAGTTCTTTCATTGTTGCAACTGGGTATTCCCACCAGAATATCTGCTCTTCCCACCTTTTCAACTTGATACTTTGCATCCTCTGTCAGAGCACTTTCATTCCTCATGCGTCATCTCCTTTTGACAAGCAGCATTGGACATTTCTCATTCCTTAAAGCAATTTTAACATCCCAATAAAAAAAGTCAATCACCTTGTTACCCATAATGGTTGACATAACGAAAAAGCGTACTATCATAATACGAAAGAAAAATAATGAATATCCTCACAGAACAGTGAAAGAAAGTAAAAAAGTAATGTAAGAAGGAGACAGCAGTGAAAATAACAGTAGCTGATCTTGTTTTAAAGTATCTGGAAGCTGAAGGGGTAGAGTATATGTTTGGTGTTCCTGGTACCAGCCTGGTACCATTATTTGCCGCCTGTAATCGAAATAAAAATGTCAAACCAATTCTTGCCAAACACGAGCAAGGTGCAGCCTTTATGGCAGATGGTTACGCCAGAGTTAAAGGGTCTTTGGGTGTATGTTTTGGAACTTCTGGGCCAGGAGCTACCAACCTTGTAACTGGGGTGGCTAATGCCTTTGTAGACAATATTCCTGTATTGGTTTTGACTGGTCAGGTGTCTACTTCAGCGTATGGCAAAGGAACCTTCCAAGATTCAACTAAAGAAGGGATTGATTCTGTCTCAATGTTTGATCCTATCACCAGGCAAAGCTCAATGATAATCTCCAAATACAAAGCTGTTGATGAATTGCGTGAAGCCTTAAGAGTTGCTCTTACCGGCAAGAAGGGGCCAGTGCACCTTAGTTTACCTAAAGACGTGATGTCAGGGGAAATCGAGGCTGATCTTCCATCACCTTCAACCTATAGATATCCGGCAGAGTATTTCGACCGTTCTATGGTGATAAAGGCAGCACAAGCGTTGGTAAATGCGCAGTGGCCAGTAATGTTGGTGGGCAGCGGAGCTGTGGCTTCGGGAGCTTGCGAGGATATTCAGGAGTTGGCTGAGATGTTGAGTATCCCGGTAGCTACAACGCCCAAAGCAAAAGGTGCCTTCCCCGAAGACCATCCTTTGGCTCTGGGAGTACTTGGCCTCTGCGGTTCACCGTTAGCTGAAAGATATATTAAATCAAGTGAGGCTGATGTGCTTCTGGTCGTTGGGGCCAGTCTTAATCAAATCACAACTATGTCCTGGGATCCTCGATTAGCACCTTCTAAGTGTCTCATCCATATCAATATTGATCCGACAGAAATTGGGAAAAACTACCGAGCTGATATTCCACTGATTGGAGATGCTCGTACAATTATAAATGAGATTTCCTTTCGTGTTTTACGAAATCTGGTTGAGCACAAGCAAAAACAAAAAGATCGAGAAAAAAAGATTGCCAGTATCCGAGAAGAGGTAGGGATGTATATCAACCCTGAGAAACTGAAATCTAACTCTACTCCAATCAAGCCTCAACGTATGGTTAAAGAATTGGAAGAGGCACTGCCTGAAAATGCCATTCTTTTTGTAGACACAGGAAATCATATCTGTTGGGCAATTCACTATATGAAGTTTCACAGAGCCGATTCTTTTATCTCTGCCTTTGGAATGCTGACCATGGGATATGCATCAGCTGCAGTTGTGGGAGGAAAATTAGCTGCCGGAGATCGTCCCGTAGTAGCCCTTGTCGGAGATGGATGTTTTCTGATGAACGGAATGGAAGTTGCAACAGCAGTAAACTATAATATTCCGGTTGTCTGGGTAGTACAGAACAATGCAAAACTTGGCCTTGTTCACGAGCTTCAGAAATTCTCCTTAGGCAAAAACACTGTAGCCACAACTTTTAAAGAGGTTAACCTGGCTAAAGTGGCAGAAGGACTTGGTGCGGTGGGATATCGGATAGAAAAACCAAATGAGCTAAAAGAGCTTTTACCAAAGGCTATCGCATCCGGCAAGCCTACTGTTATTGACTGCCTTATCGACCCTGATGAGGTGCCACCCCTTACTCCTTTCGTGGAAGGCTTAAAGAATTTTTCTGATCGTCTGGATATGATGTAGGAACTGTTGTGCGAGTTCAAATAAGCGATGATACTGCGGATATGGTAACAACCTGACTGTTCTGTATTTTTGGTTCAAGTACAAGGAATGTTTCACTTAATTACTGCAAAACATGTTGTTATGGATCAAGAAACTGGTAAGATTGATGATAGCGAGCTTTTTATATTCTTTAACTCTGAAGATGGAACAATTACCAAGCGTCCCATAGAGGGGATTAAGAAGGAGTTTGCTGTGGATTGGGTTTTTCACGAAAACGAAAATGTCGATATTGCCATTATTCCTTTTGGATTGGATCCTAATAAAGATGACGTGAAGGTGATCCCTGACGAGATGTTTTTAACTACAGACAGATTATTTGAACTTTATGATGTTTTCTTTTTGTCTTATCAGCCAGGCATAGAGCCTGAAAAAAGAATCACTCCTATTATAAGAGGCGGCACAATAAGCATAATCCATGACGATAAAACATTTCACATAGATGGTTTTGCTTTTCCGGGGAATAGTAGCAGCCCCGTATTTCTTAAACCCTCCCCCATAAGAGTTGATAAAACAGGAATCGCCATTGGGGGGGGATCCATTGGGTAATAAATTATTTTTTTCCCGAGTCCCCTAAGGTCTGAAACATTTCAAGATGGAAGCAGAATCTCCACCGGGCCACGACCGATTGACAATCGCTGAAATTTACCTCAACATGTCTTTAGAAAATACAATTAGGGTGTTTTTAAATAAAAACAACTGATAGGTTACTGTATTATCTCCTATTGAAAACAGTCAGCCAACACAGGATAGGTCATGATGTGTTTATTGCTAACGACAAAACGCCTTCTGCTACGAGAATTCAGAGAACTTGATTGGCAGGCTGCGCATGAGTATGCCTGCGATCCAGAAGTTGTTCGCTATATGGAATGGGGACCTAATGCGGAGAAGGATACCCAAAACTTCGTTCGCCGAGCGATTACCGCTCAACAAGAACAGCCACGCAGAAACTACACATTTGCAATAGTCCTGAAAACAGAGAATCAACTCATCGGCTCTTGTGGCATTCATCTCTCGAACCCAGGTAATCAAGGGGGATATATCGGTTATGCCTTAAATCGTCGTTACTGGGGGAAGGGCTATGCAACTGAGGCTGCAAGAGCACTCCTTACCTTCGGTTTTGGCAAGCTCAAGTTGCATCGAATCTTTGCTACATGCGATCCGACAAATATTGGATCTGTATGTGTTTTAGAAAAAATTGGCATGCAACGTGAGGGTCACCTTCGCCAGCACAAATGGCAAAAGGGGAAATGGCGTGATTCTTTTTTGTATGCTCTCCTCGATCACGAATGGAAGCAATTACAGACCAGCAAGGTTGAATAACACAGTTTGGCAGACTACCTCTTAAGTTCCGCAGCTGTTGTCTACAATTTCTTTTCTCCAAGCACACCAAAGCCCTAAACTTTACAAAAAGCGAATTTTTTTGTAAAGTTTGAGTTGGGTCATCCCAACATAGCTTTTAAGAACATTATAGTAGACAATCAAAAAGGAAGAATTTATGCTTAGTCAGTCAGAGGTTGATCAATGGCTCGCTGATTTTCTGAAGTGGCTACGTAAAAATTTTGGAAGGCGACTGATATTTGTTGGTCACCACGGAAGTTGGGCTCACGGTGACGCAGGAGCTACAAGTGATATTGATACTATAGTTATTTTAGATCATATCAACTCTCAGGATTTGAGTAAGGTTGTCCATAATCTACAGTATCCTTTCAAGTGCTGTGTCTATGCTTTACAGTCATGGATTCTTCTATGTGATGGTAAATTCATAGCACGCAAGGATGAGCTCTTTCATTTCTTGTCAGACGTTAATGACAAGGAAGTAATTGAAGTTGCCAGAGATTGGCAGCAGTTAGAG
>JAUWZM010000130.1 GCA_030615365.1 Candidatus Aerophobota bacterium
TCTTCTACCTGGATAGCTAACCGCTTCTCAGAAGGATTTAGGCTTGGTCCTTTTGGGATAGCCCAACTCTTTAATACCCCATTTATTTCCAGACGAAAATCGTAATGTAGATGGCGTGCCTGATGTTTTTGTACTACGAAACATTTCGTGTTTATTGACATTTTACCCTGGTTGTATATATTGTAAAAGGTAATTATTCAGCCGCAGATGAACGCTGATATATCATATGAGGGGCTAAGGGCAAAAGGCTAAAGGTTATCAAGTTCATTAAACTTCATAAAAATCTCTAAGAATAATGTCTGTGATTTCTTGTGTTTGAACCTATTTGTGCTTATCTGTGTGAATCCGCGGCTAAATAGTTACGCAAAAAGTAGATTACTCAGAGAATTGAAGGTAATTAAAGGTATTTGGACATTTTTATAATTTGTAGTTATCAGTTTTTGTTTTGAACTTAAGACTATTAGACTACGGACTATTCTGCAGTGAAGATATTAGTTCATATTTGCTGTGCTCCCTGCGCCATGCAGGTCTTTCCGAGACTAAAGGAAGAATTTGATGAGGTTATGGGTTTATGGTATAATCCTAACATCCATCCTTTTAGAGAATATCAATTGCGTTTGGATTCGGTAGAAAAGTGGGTTGAGCTTTCCGGAGTTAAAGTTATCTACGAGGGTATTTACGATATTAAAAGCTTTCTCAGAGAAATTGTTTACAGAGAATCCCAGAGATGCCTTTTCTGTTATCGAATGAGATTAACTAAAACAGCAATTTTTGCCAAAAAAGGAAAATTTGATTATTTTGCTTCTACTTTGCTTTCCTCCCCTCATCAAAAGCCAAGACTAATTCAGGATGTAGCCAAAGAAGTTGCTGAGGAATACTCGATTAAACCTTATTTAAAAATAATAAGAGAGGGGTGGAAACAAAATCAGGAGCTGTCCAGGAAGTTGGGTCTTTACCATCAGCAGTACTGTGGGTGTGTTTACAGCGAAGAAGAGAGATTCAAAGGAAAAAATTATGCAAGAGAATAAAGATAGAAAAGTCTTCCCGGTATCCTTTTTTGATGAGGTCAAAGCATGGGTTAAGGGAGGCAATGGAGGCAATGGATGCATGAGTTTTCGTCGAGAGAAGTTTGTTCCTCGAGGTGGCCCTGATGGAGGAGATGGAGGAGATGGAGGTAGTGTAATTTTTAAGGTGGATAAAAAGTTATCCACTTTGATTTTTTTTCATTATCATCATCACTTTCGAGCTGACAGAGGAGCGCATGGAAAGGGTAAAGATAAACACGGCAAAAAAGGAGAAGATATTTTCCTTAAGGTGCCACCAGGGACTTTAGTGAAAAATGAAAAAGGTGAAGTGCTTGCTGACTTAAAAAGAGAAGAAGAACTGTTATTGGCAGCTCAGGGAGGAAAGGGAGGTAGGGGAAATGCTCGTTTTAAAACCTCCACTCATCAAGCTCCTCGAGAAACAGAGGAGGGCGAGGAAGTTGAGGAAAAGCTCCTGATTTTAGAGCTGAAGCTCATAGCTGATGTCGGTATAATTGGAGCTCCTAATGCTGGTAAATCAACTCTTCTTTCTAAAATATCCAATGCTCATCCCAAAATAGCTTCTTATCCCTTCACTACCCTAAGGCCATATATCGGAATAGTACAAGTAGATGAGATAAGGTCTTTCATTGCCGCTGACCTACCAGGTTTAATTGAAGGTGCCCATCTTGGAAAAGGATTGGGAGATAGGTTTTTGCGGCACATTGAGAGATGTAAAATTCTTATCCATTTAGTTGATGTGGGAAGCCCAACCCCTATTGATCCTATCAATAGGTTTCAAATGATAAACAGAGAACTTAAAAATTATAATCTAAGTTTATTTAAAAAACCTCAGATAGTAGTAGCCAATAAGATGGATTTACCTGGGGCAGAGGGGAAATTTTTAAAATTTAAAGAGAAATTGAACAAACAGCATCTCTCGTTGTTTCCTATTTCTGCTATAAAGGGAGAAGGGTTGAGAGAATTAATTGGAAAAACCGCTCACTATTTAGCTGCGGATTTACGCAGATAAATTCAGATAGGATTAGAACAGGCTCTGTAATCTCATGTAGCTTGCCGATTTATCGGCGCATTAAACCCGCCCAATGAATTGGGCAGCTACTAGTACAGTCAAGCAAGCTTGACCACTACAGGTTATGGTGCTGTTTGTAGTAGCAAAGTTTACTTTGCTGAATTGTATGGCAGCACACTTTAGAAATAGCTACAATTGCCAGAGAAAACAAGAATTTTAGAAAAGCTAATCTATTACTCTGCGACGTAACAATTACAGGAGAATAGCAATAAAAAGAGAAAAAATTATTAGTAATGCTCAAAAATTGGTTATAAAGGTGGGAAGCAGCCTTTTGTTAACCTCAGAGGGACCAAACTTTTCCTTTGTAGAGGAACTAATTGGAGGAATTGCTGATCTTAGAAGGGAAGATAGAGAAGTGATTTTGGTAAGTTCGGGAGCTATAGGTCTGGGAAAAAGAAAGCTAAAGATAAAGAACAATTCAGGAGCTCTTCCTTCCAAGCAAGCTTTAGCCAGCGTAGGTCAGACCCAATTGATGAATCTTTATTCTGAGTTTTTTCAAAAATACAAACTCTATACGGGTCAGGTTCTTTTGAGTGCTCAGGATCTATCCAATCGTTCTAGCTATTTAAATGCTCGCACTACCTTGCTCACCTTGCTTAAATTAGGAGTCATTCCTGTGGTAAACGAGAATGACACTGTCGCTGTAGAGGAAATAAAATTTGGCGATAACGATACCCTTTCAGCTTTAGTAGCTGGATTAGTAGACGCAGACTTGCTCATAATTATTTCTGATATAGAGGGATTATACACATCCGATCCTAAAAAAAACCCTGAGGCAAAATTTCTTTCCGAGATTCCCCTTATCACTGAGCAGGTAGAGAAAATGGCCCAGGGAAGCTGTGTGGAGGGTAGGGTGGGGGGAATGAAGACAAAAATCAATGCAGCTAAAATAGCTACTCATTCAGGTATTCCAGTGATTATTGGGGGAAATAAAGAAAATTTTTTAAAGAGGTTATTTGCTGGCAAAGAAGTGGGAACTCTATTTTCCTCTTTCACCCATCAACTTGTCGCACGAAAGAGATGGATAGCGTATGGAAGTCACTCAGGAGGAAAGATTGTTGTGGACAATGGGGCTAAAAAAGCTCTAATAGAGGGAGGAGGAAGTCTTCTTTCTGTTGGTATAAAGCAGGTACAGGGCAGGTTTCAAGCTGGGGATTCCGTAAATCTGGTAGATGAGAACAATTTCGAATTTGCCCGGGGCATTGTCTATTATTCATCAAAAGAGCTGACGAGGATAAAAGGAGTGAAAAGCTCACTTATTGAGCAACTCCTGGGGTATAAATACGCCGATGAAGTTATCCATCGCGATAATTTAGTGATATTGTAGTTGGCTTGGCATCAGTTTAGTGCTGTTGATCCAGCTATACATTTAGATGCATTGAAAAAGGAACTTATGCTAAGAAAATACAGTCAGAGAACGATAAAAACTTATCTTCACTACAATGAGGATTTTCTGAGGTTTTCTGGCAAAATTCCTTAATGAGATAAGCAATAACGATATAAAAGATTATCTATTTCATCTGGTTGAGGAAAGAGGTGTTTTCACCGAGCAATCCTAATGCTTATATATTCTGCAGGATTGAGAGTGAGTGAGGTAGTGAAGTTGAAGCTGGAGGATATTGATGCAGAGAGAAAATTGATTCACATAAAAGGATGCATGTACGAAGTAGTTCAGATATACCGACAAAGTGGGAGGATATACGAAGTTCGCATATATCACCGAATGGGAATGATATGCGAAGTATTGCAGATATACTGAAGTTATATGAAATTCCGAACCCTGCCTTTAAAAAGGGAAGATATTTATATAGATTTAATTTAACATTATGAGAGGAGGAAACGCCATGAAAAACGAAACAAAAATCTACGAGCAGGGCTTAGAAAAATATCCAGAGACAAGTGTAGCCATAGGCAATCTCTTTATGATTTTATGGATAGCATTGGGAACTGTTGCTTGTTGGTTTTTATATCCATTAGTTGCTTGGATTTATCTTGTTTTTGCGATAATAATGGTATTTGTTGTTCTGCGTAAATTAGTCTGCACCAATTGTTATTATTATGACAAGTGGTGTTGTATGGGTTGGGGCAAGCTTTCTGTCCTGTTTTTCAAAAAAGGTAGTATTGGAAAATTTAATACGAGTATTGGCCTAAAACTTGCTCCTCTCACCTATGGACTTTTAACTTTAATTCCATTCATCTTTGTTGTTATTTCAATCATTCAAGGATTTACAATATCCAAGATAGCAGTATTGATACCCCTGTTGTTGATTTCATTTTACAGCGGTACGGTTAACAGGAAAAAAGGTTGCGCAAAATGTAAAATGAGATTAATTTGTCCGGGGAGTGCGGTAAAATGAGCAAGCAAGATAAAAATCTAATTGCATACTGTGGGCTTTATTGTGGAGATTGTCCTATTCATAAAGGGAAGATTGCTGATTTGGCGAGAGATCTCAGAAAAGAATTAAGAGAGGCAAAATTTGATAAGACAGCAGAAGCTTTATCAGAAATCTCATTCTTTAAGGCATTCAATAGCTATCAGCAATGCTATGAAGTTTTAGGAGCGATGGTAAAACTCCGCTGCAGAAAGATCTGTAAAGACGGCGGAGGTCCACCTTTTTGTAAAATTAGAAAATGTTGCCAGAAAAAGGGTATTGATGGTTGCTGGGAATGTGAGGAATCTGAAACGTGCGAAAAACTGGATTTTTTAAAGCCGGGTCATGGTGATGCCT